>DAOQVZ010000122.1:0-7602 GCA_035341815.1 bacterium | reverse complement strand
TTAACTAATAATGTTAGTTGCAGCTTATTTTAATCCAATTTAAGAAGGACGTCAATACTTACTGTCATCAAAATTGTTTAATGCAGGAATCTGCCGTCGCAAAAAAAAAGGACAGGCGAAAGTTTTCAAGCCTGTCCTTTTTCCGGTTTAATCAGTCAGATATCTCTTTCACGAACTTTGCGAGCAGATCGCCAGCCTCCCTTGTTCCCATCCCCATCTTTCCAGCTTCAAGGCTCTTTATATGTTTTTCACCTGTAGCTTTTACAATCGCCTTTTCAATCATAAGTGCGGCTTTTTCTTCTCCGAGTGTTTCAAGCATCATGCCCCCTGCCGAAACGGTGGCAATGGGGCATGCAACATTCTTACCCGTATATTTGGGTGCGGAACCGTGTATGGGTTCGAACATGCTTACGCCTTCAGGGTTGATATTGCCTCCCGCCGCAATACCCAGTCCTCCCTGTGTCATTGCCGCAAGGTCGGTTATTATGTCGCCGAACATGTTGTTGGTGACAAGGACGTCAAACCATTCCGGGTTTTTTACCATCCACATGCAGGTTGCATCCACGAAAGCGAAATCAAGCTTTATGTCGGGAAATTCGGGGTTCAATTCCCTGGCTGTCCTTCTCCATAAGTCGCCTGCGAACGTTAGTACATTAGCCTTGTCCACGACTGTCAGGTTTTTCTTCCTGTTTCTTTTCCTCGAAAATTGAAAAGCGTACCTGATGCATCTTTCCACACCTTTCCTTGTATTTACGTCGAGCTGAGTTGCAATCTCATCACCAGTTCCCTTTTTCACGCTTCCACCAATGCCGCTGTAAGCCCCTTCCGTGTTTTCTCTCACAACGACATAATCTATATGCTCGGGTCCCTTGTCTCTCAGGGGATGCCATACTCCGGGATAAAGCTTTACAGGTCTCAGGTTTATATACTGGTCAAGTTCAAACCGTATCCTGAGAAGTATCCCTTTTTCAAGTATGCCGGGCGCAACTTCCGGATGCCCCACGGCTCCAAGGTATATCGCATCAAATTTTTTAAGTTCGTCAATAGCCGAATCAGGCAGTATTTCTCCCGTTTTTATATACCTTTCTCCGCCGAAATCGTATTTTTCAGTTTCAAGAAGGAACCCGTATCTTTCGGCGGCAGATTCAACAACCTTCATTCCTGCTTCTATTATTTCTGCTCCGATTCCATCACCTGGAATTACAGCTATTTTGTATCTTTTCTCTGAGCTACCCATTTCATCAGTCCTCCGGTTTTTATGATTTCCTGTAAAAATTCAGGATATTTTGTAAAACTGTATTTTTTGTTTGAAGTAAGGTTGTTAACCACTCCGTTTTCAAAGTCTATTTCCAGTTCGTCTCCTTCCTTTATCTCCCCGGCTTCTGGAAGTTCAATTACAGGAAGCCCTATGTTTATGGAATTTCTCAGGAAAATACGGGCGAAACTTTTTGCTATTACCGCAGAGATGCCGCATCCCTTTATGGAGATGGGAGCATGCTCCCTGCTTGAACCGCACCCGAAATTTCCTCCCGCAACTATCATGTCTCCCTCTTTTGCCTTCCCATGGAAATCCGCGTCAAATGTTTCCATGCAGTGGGCCGACAGTTCCTTTTCATCTGTGGTGTTAAGATATTTTGCCGCTATGATATCGTCCGTGTTTACATGGTCGCCAAACTTCCATGCCCTGCCTTTTGCTTCCATTTTTCCTCCGTTTATTTTTCAATGATGTATATACTTTAAGAAAAGTAATGCCTCTTTTTCCGGTTTATCTGGTTTGCCTTTTGTTGACTTACGAAGGTCTGTCCTTCATAATGGCTGTCAGATTTCTTCGGGATGGCATATTTTGCCTTTTATGGCGGAGGCTGCCGCAACCTCGGGTCCTGATAGATAAACAAAACTTTCAATATGTCCCATTCGCCCTAAGAAATTCCGGTTTGTCGTGGCAATGGCGACTTCCCCTTTCCCGATAACTCCCATATGTCCGCCAAGGCAGGGGCCGCAGGTAGGAGGGCTTACCACGCAACCTGCATCCATGAAGACTTCAACAAGTCCCTCTTTCACAGCCTGCCTGTAAATCTTTGGAGTTGCAGGTATTATTATGCATCTCACGTTGTCGTTTACGTTTTGTCCGTTTAATATGGCGGCTGCTCTTCTCAGGTCGCTTATTCTTCCATTGGTGCACGAGCCTATGACAGCCTGGTCAATCTTCACACCGGAGTAACTTCTTGCATCCCTTGCATTTGAAGGCAGGTGCGGAGCGGCAACCTGGGGCTCAATTTTTGAAGTGTCTATATCTATTATCTGTTCATAATCTTCATCACTGTCAGTTGCCTTGAAACGTATTTTTGCATCAGGTTTAACATTTTTTATAAAGTTTTCGGTGATATCATCGGGGGCAATAATGCCGTTTTTTGCCCCGGCTTCTATGGCCATGTTGCAGATTGTGAACCTGTCGTCCATGGGCAGGTTGCCTATTATCTCGCCCGTGAATTCCATTGACCTGTAAGATGCTCCGTCTACCCCTATCTTTCCTATGGTGTACAGTATAAGGTCTTTTCCTCCCACGTACCTGTTTCTTTTTCCGTAGTAGTTGAATTTTATTGCAGCAGGTACCTTGAGCCATACCCTGCCTGTTATCATGGCCGAAGCTATATCTGTGCTTCCCATCCCCGTTGAAAAAGCTCCTACCGCTCCGTATGTGCATGTATGGCTGTCAGCTCCTATGATTAAATCTGAAGGCATTGTCAACCCTTCTTCAGGCAGGAGTGCGTGTTCAATGCCAACCTTTCCGAGTTCATAAATCCTTACCCCGTATTTTCTCGCGAAATCCCTCAATAGCCTGACCATCTCCGCGCTTTTTATATCCTTGCACGGAGTGAAATGGTCCGGAACAAGAACGATCTTACCGGGATTGAAAACCTTTTGCGCTCCTGACTTAAGGAACTCTTCAATTGCAAGAGGAGCTGTAATATCATTTGCCAGTACCATATCAACCGCACTTTCCAGGAATTCTCCCGGATGAACAGATTGTCTTCCTGAATGTTCCGCTATAATCTTTTCACTTATAGTCATTTTTTATTCCTTTTCCTTTATGCGCCTTTGTATTTTGCCTTGTTGAGGTGCTTTCTGACGAGGTAGCGGTTTATCGCGTTGACGTAGGCTTTTGCGCTTGCTTCTATGATGTCGGTGCTGAAACCTTTATCAACCACTTTTACGGAGTCTATCTCAAGGGCAACCATAACTTCACCCTGGGCGTCCTTGCCTCCGGTAATAGCCGTTATCTTGTATTCTTTAAGGATGGGGTTTATACCTGTTATCCGGTCTATCGCCTTGTACATGGCATCCACGGGTCCGTCTCCCCTTGAAGCGTCTTCAATCAATTCCTCTCCTTTTTTTATCCTCACCGTGGCACTCGGTATTGTGGATGAACCCGAAAGAATATGAAAATAATCAAGGATGTAAACAGGTTCGGCTGCCCTGGTTTCTTCTTCTTCCGTCAGGACAATCAGGTCTATATCCGATATTTCTTTCTTTTTGTCCGCGAGATTCTTGAACTTTTCGAAAATCTTTTCCATCTGCTCTTCCTGGAGATTGAACCCGAGAGCTTCTATCCTGGCTTTCAGCGCATGTCTTCCCGAATGCTTGCCCAGGACAAGTTCGCTTGCCGGTATCCCTATGGTTTCGGCGTTCATTATCTCGTATGTTTCCCTGTTTTTCAAAATGCCGTCCTGGTGTATTCCTGATTCATGCCTGAATGCATTATCTCCTATTATAGCCTTGTTCGGCTGGACTGGTACACCCGTCAGGGAAGATACCATCCTGCTTGTTCTGTAAATCTCCTTTGTATTTATTCCCGTTTCAAGATTGTAAAAGGATTTTTTGACCGAAAGGTTCATTACTATCTCTTCAAGGGCGGCACTCCCGGCTCGCTCTCCTATTCCGTTTATCGTGCATTCTACCTGTCTTGCGCCGCTTTTTACCGCAGCCAGGGAATTTGCAACCGCCAGTCCGAGGTCGTTGTGGCAATGGACGCTTATGACTACATCCCCGGGAAGTTTTTCCCTGAGAAATTTTATCAGGGATGCGTATTCGTAAGGGGCTGCGTATCCCACGGTGTCCGGTATGTTGACTGTCTTTACACCTTCCCCCGTAACAGCTTTTGCAACCTCAAGCAGAAAATCCGGCTCTGTCCTGGAAGCATCTTCCGGAGAAAATTCAATGTCTTCAATGTATTTCCTCGCGAAGCGGGCTTTTTCAACGGCGATTTTAAGTATCTCGCCTTTTGCCTTCTTCAGTTTATACTGCCTGTGTATTTCAGATGTTGCAAGAAATATGTGGAGCCTCGGCCTGGAAGCGGTTTCAAGAGACTTCAGGGCTGTTTCTATGTCTTTGTCAACGCATCTTGCAAGCGCGCATATGACAGGTTTTTTTACTCTGCCGCCAATGAGCCGGACGGCTTTTGCGTCATCCTCCGACGCAATGGGGAATCCTGCTTCTATTACATCAACGCCGAGCTTTTCAAGCTGTTCCGCAACCTTTATTTTTTCCTCACTTGTAAGGCTTGCTCCCGGAGACTGTTCACCGTCTCTCAGTGTTGTGTCAAATATTATTACCCTGTCCATTTCATTACCCCTTTTTTTACCGGCCACAGCGCAGGCTGGAATCCACGGGTGCATCCTGTGGTTTTTCTCATACGCTAAAGTTACAGCGGACAAGTCTGCGAAAAAGTGTATATGCTATTTAGCATTGATTATACGAATAAAAGATTAACATAAAATATTTATTTATTCAATTAAAGACTTACACTTGACAAACAGTGGATAAAGGTATTAAATTATAAGGCATGTAACTTCAATGAATTTTTTTGCGTCTAAATGAGGGAGAAGCTATGAGAAAAATTATCATGTTAATAGGTGTAACTATTTTAATTTTTTCATCCGGGTGTTCAAAACAAAATGTTGTTTTGCCGCTGGATGAGGCAAAAACTGCGGAAGCTGTAAAATTCGGCATTGACAATGCGGCTTTGACAAATACTGAATTTATCTCTCCCTGGACATTAAGTTCCGGAGGATATGTAAAAGGGGAGGGTTCTGCAACCATTCTAACACCTTTTTTGAGGGTTGCTATTATGTCAAAAAGATGTTCAATGTCGGGAAGCAAGCTTGAAGACAGAATGATTAAATCCATCTTATCTAAAGAAGCCGGCTTTATCAATTTTGAAGTGACCTTGTACGGGGACACGTACGGGTTCGGGAGAACTGTGGAATTTTCTCTTATCCACGGGGAAAGTAAGTACAAGCCTGTTGCCCAGTTTATGCCTTCTTACGCAGATATGGGAAGGGATTATACATGCATAGCAAAAGGCTGGGCTAAATTCGAGAAGCTAAATATCACTGATGATGCTGATATAAAGCTTTCAGTCAGTTTTAAAATTGATGAGGAAAAAGATGATGTCACAGTTCTTGATTTTAATTTTGACATGAAAAAATTCAAGTAAAAATCCTTTCAGTTTATACTTCCCGTTTTTTTATCGCTCCACGTGAGACATGACTATCAAAAGAATATATCTCGACAAGCAGGATTTCAATATGGATTCCGGTAACATCAGCTTTAAAGGAGATACCTGCCACTATATAAGTAAAGTATTGAGGATGAGAAAAGGAGACGTGTTTTATGGTTTTGACGGGTCGGGTAAAGAATACAAGATTGAAATTTGCGGGTGCGGTAAAAGAATGGCAGAAGGAACCATTATTGATTCAAAACAGGTTTCAGGAACTGAGCTTCCTTTTGAGCTTACCCTTTTCCAGAGCATACCCAAGGGAAACAAGATGGATTCCATAATAGGGGATATTTCCCAGCTTGGAGTCCAAAGGATTGTTCCTGTTTTCAGCAGGCGGGTTATTGGGCTTTTTTCTGAAGGAAAAGCGGCGTCAAAAATTGAAAGGTGGAAAAAAATATCCGCCGCTTCCTCTTCTGTTTCAGGAAGGCAGATGATTACAGAGATAGGTGATTCAACTACTTTCAGCGAAGCCCTTGAATTCAAGACAGATATTTCTCTTTTATTTTGGGAAGAAAAGGCTGAAAATCTGAGAAAAGCAATAAGGAAACCGGCAGGGAAAGAATTCATGTCAGTAAAGATATTTGTGGGGCCCGAGGGGGGTTATACCGAAGAAGAAGTAGAAAAGGCACGAAGCTGCAATGTTTCAATAGCAAGTCTCGGAAAAAGAATACTTAAGGTTGAGACAGCCTCAGTAATAGCTGCTGCATTAACCATATACGAGCTTGAAAATTCGTAGTTGAGCGGAAATCGCTTATTTTAGGTTTTTCTTATGGAGTGCTTTATTATGCTATAAACCAGTCCTGAAGCAAAAATCATGATGCCAATTATCAGGAATGCTGTTTGGATATCAAGTATATAACCGAAAAAACCGGCCAGTAACGGGCCCAGGAATAGGCCTGCCCCGATAATTCCTTCGTGTATCTCCGTGGGCAGATTGTATTTTATGTGCAGTAAAAGGCTGTTATGGTATGAAAATGCTCCCGTTACCCCTATAATAATCATGCCAGAGAGTATTACTGAAGGATAAGGGCTCAGGCCTGTAAGAGAACATCCCAGTGAAAAAAGCATACAGGATGAAATCAAAGTATACCGGCCGATGAGCATACCCTGTTTTCTGGTAAGAATGAATGTCAGGAACCTGAAAAGCAAAAGAATTCCGAACATTATTCCTATAAGCTGCGGGGAAAAAGAACGTTCCAGTCCAAGTTTAGGGAACAGAAACATAATTGCGCCTACAGCCGTAAAATGGAAAAAACTGAGCAGTCTTATTTCAAAAATATCCCTGGATGATGCATTTGTTGAGGGCCCGTTTTGCCGCAGAATGCTGTTCAGATGAATTATCCCTCTTTTTTTCACGGATAGGGCGGCCGTTGCGATGGCGCCCAGCACAAGAGCTGTTGTAAAGGGAGCCAGGGGACTGAAGGCGTAAAGATGGCCTGCCATGAAAGAACCGCAAATAATTCCGCCGGACCAGCAAAGGTTAAATATGCCTATTCTCTTCTGTCCGCCTTCACCGCTGAAGCAGTATTGTATTGAAGGCCAGAATATCCCGAAGAAAAAACCCGCAAAAAGAAGAAACATCAAAATCAGGGATACGGGGATGAAATAGAGTGAAAGGTAGATTATGCCTGCTATAGCCGGAGTGTAAACAAACCAAGAAGTTTTTATGCCCGAGAAGAAACGTGCTTTAAGGAATGTTGTCGCGGTATAGGAAAAACCTGCGGCAAAGCCGGCAAGTCCTATTACCAGGGAACTGCTGCCTTTAATATCTGCAAGGAACAATGAAAGTGCGATGCTCACGGAACTGTTGATAAAGTCCATGAGAAATGCCGCAATATATATGGAATTGAACATCGGCTTTCTTATCTGTAAAATATCGGATTAATATTCCTTTGACTGGACTTTCTTAAGGTTCAGGAGCAATTCAATGTTTGTTTTGGTTCCTTTTATCAGGCCTATGAGTTTTTCCATGGCTTCCACGGAATTAAGGGACGCGAGGACTTTTCTCAACAGCCACATTAGCTGAAGTTCTTCGGCGTTTA
>DAOQVZ010000121.1:3496-7744 GCA_035341815.1 bacterium | reverse complement strand
CTTACGGGGGAGGAAAGGGGATGGTTTTCAAATGCGAACCCCTGTATAAAGCCGTTTTGAAGATTAAGAAAGAAAATAAAAAGGCCAGGGTAATACTTACTACTCCCCAGGGGGTATTGTTTAACCAGAAAAAAGCAAGGGAATTGAGCAGGCAGGACGGACTTATTATAATATGCGGCCACTATGAAGGTGTCGACGAAAGGATATTATCTGTCTGCGATGAAGAAATATCTATCGGGGATTACATACTGACCGGCGGCGAACTGCCCGCCATGGTTATAACCGAAGCAGTTGTGAGGCTTGTAGAGGGGGTCATTGCAAAGGAATCTCCCGTGTGGGAGAGTTTTTCAGCCAACCTGCTGGACTGGCCCTGCTATACGAGGCCCGAGGTTTTCAAGGGCATGAATGTACCGGAAGTTCTTTTGTCCGGCAACCATCTTAAAATAGAAGAATGGCGCAGGCAGCAGTCCGTTGAAAGAACAAAAGAAAGAAGGCCGGATTTGTACAAAAAATATCTGAAGAGCAGTAGAAAGGACTGTTTATGAAATTCAGAATAGGCATGTTGGGATATGGGGCCATAGCAGAAAAATTCCATGAACCGGGAATAAAGGCGTCGTCTCATGCAGAACTTGCCGGCGTATACGACAAGAATTATGACAGGTGCAGGAAATTCGCTGAGGCCGGCACAGCGACAAGGTGCTACAAAAGCTATGACGATATGCTCTCTGACAGCAGGATAGACGGAGTGTTGATAGTTACTCCCAACATTCTCCATTGTTCACAGGTTATTGCTGCAGCAAAGGCGGGGAAACACGTTCTTTGTGAAAAACCCATGGCTCTGAACATGGAAGAAGCACATCTTATGGTTAAAGAATGCGAAAAGGCCGGAGTCACCTTCATGGTTGCGCACCACCTTCGTTTCAAGGCGTGCAATGAGAGGGCTGCCGGGCTGGTTCGCAAAGGAGTCATGGGAAGGGTATCTACCGCACGTGCAATATGGTCTTTCAATATTCCCGAAGGCCGGCTCGAAGACGGATGGAGAGAAAAGAAAAAAATGTCGGGAGGAGGGCAGATTATGAATGTCAACTCGCACTGCATAGACCTCCTGGTATATATATTCGGGAAGCCTGCGAGGGTTTCGGCATTTCTCCAGGCGGAGAAGGGAGCAGAAATCGAAAACGGTTCGGTAGTGATGATGGAATTTGCAGGGGGCGTTCTGGGTGTTGCACAAGGCTCGTACCGCGAAAAGGGAACTTCCAACAATCTTGAGATATCAGGGAGTGAAATTTCCCTGGTGGTTGAAGGCGCATGTTCAGCCGACAGGCACGGAAGCCTGAGGCGGATGCCCACGGGAGAGACGGAAAAGGCTGACATGGACTTCAGTCCTTATACGGCGGAAGTGGACCATTTCGCAATGGCCGCTAAAGGAAATTTTGAACCTGTTTCAAGCGGCAGGAAAATACTCGATACCATGGAAACAGTCATGGCGGCTTACCGGTCTGCGGAAACCGGGATGCATGTGAATCTTTAAAAATCATAATTATATTAAATGAAAATTTAAAATAAAGGGACAAAGGAGAAACAAGAAATGAGCAAAAAAATAGAAGAACTGGAAAAACAACTTATACCCGCAAAAGAATTTCCGGTATTCTGGCCGGGAGACGATGTTGCCGTTCATGTCAAGATAAAAGAGGGAGAAAAAGAGAGGGTGCAGGTTTTCAACGGGATGTGCATAGGGAGACAGGGAAACGGAATGAGAAAAACCTTTACCGTAAGAAAAGTTTCCTATGGGGAAGGGGTGGAAAGAACGTTTCTTCTTTACTCTCCCAGCGTAATCAAAATAGAGGTGTTGAAGACAAGAAAGAACAACAGGATGGCGCCCAGAGCTAAAATGTATTACACGAGGGAAAAAAATAAATAATCCTTAATGGACAGATTAAAGCTGGGTTCAAACGGAGAACAAAAGGGAACGGATTTTCTCAGGCGTAAAGGATATAAAATACTCCACAGGAATTTCAGAACTCGTTCTGGAGAGATAGATATAATTGCTGAAAAGAACAGAGAAATAGTTTTTATCGAGGTGAAAACCAGGAGCTCCGTAAATTGCGGGTATCCTGAAGAAGCTGTAAATCGCAGGAAGATAAACCATTTGCTCAAAGCCTCCGGTTACTATCTTATGAAATACAATAAAGACGTGCCTTGCAGGTTTGAAATTTTGAGCATCCTTGCAGACAGTAAAAATGGATATTCGTTTGACATCATACCAATAGAAATGTAATCGACCCACGCTGCCTTATGAAGTTTTTCCCCGCAGGATATCGAAGAAAAACAGTCTTTGATATAAAGACAATTCAATTTTTTGCTGCAGACTGATTTTTTACCGTTTTCCGTCTTTATGTTATAATAAAACGGTTGAAAAACTCAAATCAATGACGGGCGGCAGAATGTTTTCACGTTTTTGGGAGAAATAAATGAATATAATAGTTTGCGTTAAACAGGTTCCCGATACTTTTGAGGTTAAGATAGACCCCGAAACAAAAAGGATTGTGAGGGAAGGGGTTGAGAGTGTGATTAATCCGTACGATAACTACGCGATAGAAGAAGCGGTCAGAATGAAAGAAAGGTTTGGAGGAAAGGTTACCGCTGTTTCTATGGGCCCTCCGCAGGCAGAAAAAGCCCTGAGGGAGTCCATATCGATGGGGGTGGATGAGGCATTTCTGTTGAGCGACAGGGAGTTTGCAGGCAGCGATACTCTTGCCACTTCGTATATACTGAGCTGTGGCATCAGGAAACTGAAAGATTTTGATGTCATAGTATGCGGCAGGGAAACTCTCGACGGAAGCACCGGGCAGGTAGGACCCGAGATAGCATACCATCTTGGTATTCCTTACATAACATATGTAAGCAAGGTACTTGATATCTCCTCAGGGGAGATATCCTGCGTGCGCCTCATGGAAGACCACTACGAGGAGCTTAAGTCAAAAATGCCCGTTTTGATTACCGTTATAAAGGAGATAAACCAGCCAAGGATACCTTCCCTTAAAGGCATGCTCAGGGCAAAGAAGGCCGAGATAGCCACATTAAGGTGTTGCGATATGGAAGGAGAAAAATGCAATTACGGACAGGACGGTTCTCCAACCAGGGTTGTAGACGTGTGGACAGAACATATTGAGAAAGCAGGAAGAAAGGTTGAAGGGGAAACTGAGGAGCTTGCCGTCACACTTTTAAACGAATTGAAAAACCTGGGGGTTGTATAAAATGGCAATGATTAAAATATTGCATGACAAGTGCACTTTATGCGAAAACTGTATAAAGGAATGTCCTTTTGAAGCAATAGAGATAAAAGACGGTAAACTTTACATAAATGAAAACTGTACCTTATGCGGTTTATGCGTCAAGGTATGTCCTGAAAATGCTTTGCAAAAGGAGGAAAAAGAGGATTTCAAAACAGACCTTAACCACTACAAGGGCATCTGGTTTTTTGCCGAGAGCAGGGAAGGCAGTCTGTCAAATGTTGCTTTTGAAATGCTGAACGGGGCCCTCAAGCTTAAAAAAACTCTCGGGGAAGAAGTGGCAGGCGTGATTCTCGGAAACAATGTTGCCGGACTGGCCGCGGAGCTCGGCAGGAGAGGCGCTGACAGGGTCTATGTTGTAGACGACGTTTCATTGAATCATTTTCAGGAAGAACCTTATGCCGTTGCAATGGCACAGTTGATAAAAAAGCATATGCCCAATATTGTGATTGCCGGAGCGACAATGATGGGAAGGGCATTTGTCCCGATGGTTGCAGCCATGGTCAAGACAGGCCTGACAGCCGACTGCACGGGGATAGATATCGACAATGAAACAAAGCTTCTCCTCCAGACAAGGCCTACATTCGGAGGCAACCTCATGGCAAGAATAGTATGCAAGAACCACAGGCCGCAGATGGCCACCATAAGGCCGAAGATTTTCGACGAGGCACCTGTTCTGGACAGCGGCAAAGCAGATGTCATCCTGGAAAAACTTGATGTTTCCAAGGTAAATAACAGGGTTGAATTCTGCCGCAGGGAAAAAGTTGAAAACATCGTCGACCTGCAGGAATCCGAGGTTATTGTCTCCGGAGGCAGGGGCATGAGAGAGCCGAAGAATTTCAGCATAATAAAAGAGCTGGCAGATGCTTTAGGAGGGGCTGTAGGGGCTTCAAGAGCTGCCGTGGACGCGGGCTGGATGCCGTTGCTCCTGTCGGCATCGGCCTTGGTCGTGGAA
>DAOQVZ010000121.1:0-3486 GCA_035341815.1 bacterium | reverse complement strand
GTCGGACAGACGGGCAAAACAGTTAAACCCAAGATATATATTGCCTGCGGCATATCCGGGGCAATACAGCACCTTGCGGGAATGCAGACCTCGGATTACATAATAGCCATAAATAAAGACCCCGATGCCCCGATATTCAAGGTTGCCAATCTGGGTATAGTCGGAGATGTTTTCGAGGTTTTGCCAGCCTTGATAAAAAAAATCAAAGAAAAGAGTTCATAAACGGAGGCAAACAAATGGAATTAGGTATCATATATGCGTTGGCAGGTGCAGTAATTGCAGTATTCTTGTGCGGGGCAGGCTCCAGTATAGGCATAGGATATGCCGGCAGGGAGGCCAACGGAGTTCTATCGGAAGAGCCGGAGAAGTTCGGCATGATGCTTCTTCTTGTGGCCCTTCCGGGGACCCAGGGAATCTACGGTTTTTTGACCGGGTTTCTTGTGCTTATAAAAATAGGGATACTCGGAGGAGAGCAGATTGGAGTGATAAGCAACCTGCAGGGGCTCCAGATTATGCTTGCATGCATGCCCATTGGAGTGTCAGGCATGTTTTCCGCAATCCACCAGGGTAAAGTCTGTGCTGCGGGCATTGCCGTCGCATCAAAACAGCCTGAAGCAAGCATGAAGGCATTGGTGTACGGAGCTTTTGTGGAAACCTATGCCGTTCTTGCACTGGTTATTTCAATATTTCTGCTTTTCTCGATAAAGATTTGAGGGGGAACGAAATCAAAAAATGGTAAAAAACCTTGTAGACAAAATTATTCTGGATGCCCGGGGAAAGGCTCAAGATTCATTAAAAAAGGCAGAAGCCCGGCTGGAGGAGACCTTTTTGCAAAAGAAGGGCATAATTGCAAAAGAATATGAGGAAAAACTTGATGCCGCCAGGAAGAAGATAGACAGTGATATGGAAAGAAAACTGAGCAATTTCAGGATGGAAAGGGAGAAGGAAATCCTTGAGTTGCAGAACCGTCTTATAGAAGAAGTCAGGAAAAAGATAGAAGAGAAGTTCAACCTGAATCTCAGGGATAACATGAATGAAATTATCAAAGGGCTTGCGGGTGAAATAAAGGGAAAAGAATATTCAATAAAAGTGCCTGAGACAGCGGAAGTTGAAATTGAAAATGTCCGCGTGGAGAAAGATGCCGGACTTAAGGATGCATTTCTTCTGGAAGGAGCCAAATGGAAACTCCTGTTTAACTGGGAAAGGTTCAGTTCTGCCGTTTCAGGTTACATAAGGGAAAAGGCAGGAGAGTATCTTTTTGGGGATAATGGACAAAAAGGAAAAGATAGAAGAGGTTAAATTAAAAGCCGCCGGCTGCAAAAAATGCAATTTCTGGAAAGACAGGACCAATGTTGTTTTTGGCGCTGGCAATCCGGAATCGAGAATTCTTTTTGTCGGGGAAGCGCCTGGATATAACGAGGATAAGAGAGGTATCCCTTTTTGCGGGAAGGCGGGGGATGTTCTCGACAGGCTTCTCGTTTCTGTAAATCTCGGCAGGAATGACATATATATTACAAATGTAATAAAATGCAGGCCGCCCAATAACCGTGACCCTCTTGATGAAGAGATTGACAACTGTTCCGAGTACCTGGAAAAACAGATAGATATAATGAAACCGGAAGTGATATGCTGTCTTGGACGCCACGCTTTAAAAAATATTTTCACGAAGTTTTCCATTCAGGAAACGGGTACGATAAGCAGTCTCCACGGGAAGGTTTTCGAGAAATCCGAAGATATTTTTAACAGGGTGAAGATAGTGGCCTTGTACCATCCAGCCGTTGCGGTATATAACCCGGGGCAGTTTTCCCTTCTCCAGAAAGACTTCAGTATCATTAAGGAGATATGAAATGGATATTATATCCCTCAGCGGCCGGATTAAATCCCTTGAGAAACGTTTCCTGAACACAGATGCGCTGGAGAAACTTTTAGAGGCAAAGAATTTCCAGGAATTTGCAGGACTGCTCGAAAACTCTTTTTACGCCATATCGGGGCATATAAATAGTTATGAAGAACTGACATCATTTTTTGAAGATTCAAGAGGTCTTCTGACAGGAGAGATGTCCAGGGTTCTCCCGCGACCTCTGTATAACTATTTTGTGCTGAGATATGATTACCATAATCTGAACCTTCTGGCAGAAAACCGGGAAGAGGCAAACAAATATTCGGAATACTCTTCTGTGCAGTTTCTTGTTCTTCGGGAAGCTCTCAAGACCAATAATTACAAGGATATACCGTATTATCTTAAAAATTCTCTTTCCATCATAGGCAAGCGCGGGGAAACTAATGCTTCAGACCTGTCATTTCTTTTGAAAAAATCCTATTGCAAAGTGGCGAATCAATTGCTCAAAACCCAGAATTCCGTTTCTATTGAATACTTTTTCGGCATTGAGATAGATTTTGTCAACATTGCTTCTTTCATACAGAAAAATATTTCAGATGGACTTCTTGAGCAGAATTGCCTTGTTGAAGGAGGCAATATAAGAAAAGAAAGGTTCCTTAACGAGGACATTTTATGGAAATCTGTAAATACGCAATACCATAAAACAGCGGTGCCTGTAAATGCCGGGAATTATGAAATGGAAAGGTACAGGACTTTAATGGAATATATAAGCAGGGGAAGGGTTGTTCCTTTCGGGATAGAACCTGTTTTCTTTTATTTCGCCGCAAGGGACATTGAGCTTGAAAATGTCAGGCGACTTGCTATAGGCAAGTTTTATAACATCGAAGCAAAAATCTTATCCGAGTGGGGAATATTCCCCTACCAATACGTATAAAAATAGCATCTTTTAAAGGAGGTGCTCATGTCAAGATTATCCCAATGGATGTTTATTCTATTGTTGCTGCCGGTTTTCAGCCTGTATGCGGAAAGCGAAGGCTACAGCCGGTGGCTGAAAAGGAAAGAGTCTTTGCAACAGGATGCCGGCGTAGCAAGATATTATACCTTTGAGGATGTGAAAGACAGCAAGGGCGGGGTAACCGACCTGGGTAAAGACGGCAAGAATCTCACTTATGTTCCATATAAAGACCCTGTTACAAAAGAGGTGTTTGACGACCTTCAGGTGATAGAAGGCAGGTGGCCCGAGAAGAAGGCGGTGAGGCTGGACAGGGGATTTTACCAGGGGGAAGCTTTCAATATAACAGACAAGCAGTTTACAGCAGAGATTTGGTTCCGCAGGCAGGGCCCGGGAAGCATCATTGCGGCAATGAAACGTAAAGACGGCACAATCTTTGGAGTCTCCGGATATACCAGGGGCTGGCGCGTAACGACCTCTTACGAACCGGATTCAACACTCCTTTTTTCCATGGGCCAGCCGGACGGTTCCACGAATGTTTCCACAAAAGCTCCTCTGCCGGATAACGTATGGCACCACCTTGCTGTCACGTGGGACGGAAGTAATATGGGGATATATGTAAACGGCAGGAAGGTTGAACAGGCCATGACCGGCATTGTTAACAAAAAAAGCGTGGAAGTGGATAAATTTGAAG
>DAOQVZ010000120.1:0-7799 GCA_035341815.1 bacterium | reverse complement strand
GGACACGGCACATCCGAGTATTACATGATAAGGGATTTCATCAATGCGGTGGAAAATAACACCCGTCCTCCCATCGACGTCATACGTGCGACGGAATGGACAATACCGGGCATTATAGCTCACCAGTCGGCAATGAAAGGCGGCGAGTGGATGGACGTCCCGCTTCTTGGATAGACAACCTCCATGCAAGCCCCCGCTGCTTGCAAGTCTTTAACCAATATGCATTTGCAAGCAGCGGGGGCTTGCTATTTCAGTATATTTGCAGCGTATCTTCGCACGTAAGAACGCGGGTCATGGAGATATTTTTTCACAAGCCGTGGCAAAGGCTTTCCCAGTTTCTTAAGCGCCCCGGCAGCAGAAAGCTCCACCTGCCACATCACGTTCTCTTTGACCGGGTTTGTTATGGGTGACCCACCGTGCAATATCCTTGCAGCACTGATGTCCTTTCGTTCCAGGAATTTCATAATCCCTGAAGCGGACTTCCCGCTGCCTATCCTTTCAAGAGCCTTTAAAGTGAAAAGGATTGCATCAAGGGAAACATCTTTCTCTTTAAGAATATCAAGCAGAACGGGAATGGCCATCTCGTTCCCTGCCCTGCCCAGGAGAATGACAGACGATTCCCAAGACGGCAAAGCAAAAAGGCCTTCGGGAACTTTTTCATCTCTGCATGAAACCCTTTTTATCAGTTCCGGCACACACTCCTCTTTCTTATGCATGGCAAGTGCAACTGCAGCCTGGAATTTTTGAGAAGCAGTACCTTCCTCCAGGACTTTCTTCAGAAACGGGATTGCCCTCCTGTCAAAGGAGAATTTCCATACGGCGTCCCTTGCATCCCCTGACAGGAAAATTTTCTTCAGTTCACGGAAAGAATGATGCGGAACTGCCGGTGAAGGCCTGAATTTTTCATCAAGAACTCCGGTTTTTCTTAATTCATCCTGCAGGAGCATGATATCTACTCTCCGTGGAGAAACATTATTCCTGGCAGCCATAGCTGCGGCGAGGCCTGCCGCCTCCCCGACTTTCTGCATGTCCCTTTGCATTCTGAAGGCAAAATGGGCTTCGTTCTCTGCGGATAACGCCCTGCATGCAACAATAAGCCCCCCTATTCCCGCCGGCAGAAGACACCTGTAGGGTATTTCACAGCCTATCTTCCTGAGAAAATTTCCCAGGATTGCGCTCCATAACAAGACATCATCCCTCAAACCGGCTATATCCCGGGTCCGGTAAAAATGGCTGTCGTAATGGGCATTTATAAAACCCACGGCGTCCCGAAAACGTCTTCCCCTTATTTCATCTTCAAAAGTGAGAAGATAATCACCCCTTATATTCCTGCCCTGCCGTATACCTATCATGGGCGAGATATAGAAAGGACGGTTGAGGTCATCGTATTTTTTCTTTCTGAAGCAGGAAAGGCCGTGTCTCCTTGCCCTCGTAAGGTCGGTTATGTCGAATGAATCAGCATACCCCGTGTCAAAATTTACTCCCCTGAAAAAATTGTTATTCCTGTCAAACCAGCCTGCAGACTGCGTGTATATGTGGGTCAGACCATCTACTTCTCTACCGGTCGTAAAAGATGCTCCGGCCATGGCGGCTATATCGCCGTCGCCCGTGGAATCAAGGAAAACCCTGCCGCTGCAAAAGAGCTTTTCGCACGAGGTGACAAGGAATAATCCCTTCAGTTTTTTCCCCGACATCTTCACCCCCAGAGCAGTCGCCCCGTACATTACCTGCACGCCTGCATCCCTGCACATCTGCTCGAGAACAACCTTCCTTGCTTCAGGGTGGAAACCCCTTACCTTGTATTTCCCGCAGAAAACAGGGGCAAGTTCTTCAACCTTCCTCTCAATCTCGTCGCGTATTCCCCCCGGAGCCCCATGGTAATAGTTATGAACAGTTCCGCCGGTTCCCATACCTCCAAGCATTGTTCCGGCCTCAATTATCAAAGTTCTTACACCTTTCCCTGAAGAAACGATTCCCGCAATGGCTCCCGCAGTTCCTCCTCCTGCAATTACAACATCCGCAGAGATTTTTTTGTTAACGGATTCTTCCTCTGAAACCAAAGGAATAGAAGGAAAATAATTATCATACTGGGACAATATCTTTTTTACAAAAGCACCCGCATCCTGCCCGGTCTCAATCCTTCCGGGGATAGAATTCATAACGTGTCTTTTTTCTCTATCGGGAAAAGCCCAGATACCGCAGGCAAAGAGATTTTCCAGATAAGGATGCCTGGCCATTTCTTTACATAGGGAAAAAGGAGTATCCTCAGAAAGCAGTTCGTAAGCAGTATGAGTGACAAAGGCATCTTTCAGCCATGCAACATTTTCTCTGACTATACCGACAACTTCCGGAAGTTTCAACCTTGCATTCGACATATCATTCTCATTTATGTCAAAACCGGCGCAATATTCATTCCTCCATACAGACGGCTCAATGGTTATTCCTGGCATACCGAAGGAACTTTGAGCCATGCCCGTTTTCATTCCTTCTTCGGCTGAATTGAAGAAAATCTTATAGTTGTACTTTAATCCTGGATTTTTCTCAAAGGAGACTCCTGTATCCCTCCACAGAAAAGCTTCCTCGGTCGCATCGATAAAAACCTTTGCTCTTAATGCATGAACGCCGCTCTTGCTTCCTGTAATCACGGCGCAGGCAAGGCCTTTCTTACAGATAATTTTCAAAGGGTAGGAATATAAGAGGACATCTATACCATGCTTTTCCAAAAGTTCGCTAAGAAAAATTTCAGCAATAGGAGGAGAAACAATTCCATTTTTCCATGCTCCTGCCGACTTCAGTTCTTTCCTTATTTTTTCGGCCGTCGAGCATTCGCTTTTTGCAAAGGCGCAGTTGAAGGCGGAAGTTACCTCCCATCCCGGCTGGGCCCTTCTTTCCACAAGAATTATTTTTTTCCCTGCCAGGGCAAGGTTAACAGCGGCGGATATCCCGGAAAGCCCTCCGCCGAAAACTGCCGCGTCATACAAAGTTTCAAAAGGATTCCTGTACATTTTTTTCATAAGAGAGCCCGCTTTTCTTATTGATTATAACATGTTTTGATTGCAAAAAAAGTCCATGCACTCTATAATATTATAGAGGAGGTACATATGAATTTCAAGAAATTGGCTGTCTTCATGGCATCTGCTGTATTCACAATAACGGGACTCATATCCCTCATTCAGGCTGAAAACATGGATAAAACCGGCACCTATGTACTTGACCCTTACGAAAAGGTGGACTGGGAAAAGTTCGAACATATTCACTCCTTCTCGCACCAGCATGCCAACCGGCCTCCTTCATATAACCCCGGTGCCGAAGTCTTCTGGGATATGGGGTTCCGCCACCTGCCGTTTTCAAATTATTATCCTTCAAGCCCAACTCCCCTGTCCGATGAATTTAGGAAGAAACATCCCGATGCACTCTGGGCGCCAAACGCCGAACAACACAGCGCTTCAGGCGCGGGACATTTCAACGCCATTGACAGCTATTATTCCACGGGTCACGGGCATTCTGCAAAAACCGGTTACAGCAACAAAAATAAGGTTTCTCCCGTGGAATACGAATTTTCCGGTTTAAATGCTTATGACCCGGAGAAGCCGTGGTTGAGTATATACATTCTTTATCTCTACATTGGGGCTGAAGACAATGCAACACTCTCCATAACCGTTGAAGGAGCCCGGGAAATAAACCGCGGTACTCACGAACCGAATGAAGAAAACATTCTAAAAAACAGGAAGATATCTGCAAAATTAGGAGCCATATACCTTAGAGCTGAATCTGAAAAAGTCAAGGTCAGGTTTGATTTTAAGCCCGAGGAAATAAAACGCTTGGCATTTGGAATAAGACAGGGCGTACACCGGCCATGGAAGGACGCATACAGGGCGGCGCTCGACGGCACGCTCAAAGACGCTGATGGCAATCCGATTGAAGGGCTCCGTTTTCCTGACGGCGGAGGTATTACACTTAACCATACGGGGTCATTCAGCGACACGCTTGAAAAGCTCGACTTTGACCCGCGCGTTCTCGGCATAGAAGTATGGAACCAGCATTTTGCTTTCGGTCCCAAAGGTTCTCTGGCTTTCTACAACCTCTGGGACGAAGTTCTGTCAACGGGCAAAAGATGTTTCGGATTCTTTGTGAGAGACCATTTCATCTACGAAAGAGGCCGCAACGTTCTTATTCTTCCCCCTTCGAAAGGGCTTTCCATAGAGGAAAGGGAACATAACGCCGCAAGGGCTTACAGGAACGGAATTTTCTACGGACTGCTCGGAGCCCTGGCCTTGGATGAAAACGGGCAGAAAATAGCACCTTATGACTGCAGCGAGTTCAGGTTCACCCGCATAACTTTAAAGAAAGATAAGGACGGCAACCCCGAGTCGGTGGAGGTCGCAGTGGACGGTGCAGATAAAACAAAGCGCCCAAACATACAGGTGCGCTTTATCACAGAAAGAGGCATCTCTCTCATAGAAAACAAACCGCAGGCATCCTTCAAGCTGTCAAAAGACACAGACGGCAAAATAAATGAAAAATACGTAAGGATAGAAGCCTTTGCATATCCTTCTACACACCTCAAGGGGAAACCTCTTACGGCGGAAGCCATGGCAAAGATGAATGTCCTTGAGATAAGCAGGCTACATGACATACTCGGAGGCGGATACCACGGGACAGTAGATTTCGACAAGGGAAAACAGGCACCCGTACCCATAGTGGACATGCTCTTTTCACAGCCCATAATATTTAACTATTAGCTTCTTATTACTTTATTGTCATCCTAAATGCTTTCAAGTTTGTCATCCTGAAATGCTTCTATTCAGGATCTCGCAGATTTCAATTAATAAGACTGTCAAGAAAGTTGAAATTTAAGATCAAAACAGATAAATCATAACCCCTCACCTTGAAGAAAATATCAAGGAAGAGTTCCCCTCACAATTGAGGAGAAACAGAGTAGAGTTCGGGACAAGCCCCGGAAGTGTCCGGGGTAAAGCGATAAATCATAACCCCTCACCTTGAAGAAAATATCAAGGAAGAGTTCGGGGTAAAGGAGGAATCATGAAAAAAGCAGCTGTAATTTTAGCGTTTTTGTTTGCAGTATCATTCTTCTCCGTTTTGCAGGCATTTGACTTTTCTTCCGACGTATTAATGAAAAACAACGGCAACACGATGAAAGGCAAAATTTTTGTCAGCGGAGAAAGAACGAGAATGGAAATGGCTGAAATGACAGTAATAAGCCGCCTGGATAAAAAAGTGGCATGGATACTCATGAACGAGCAGAAGATGTACATGGAACAACCCGTGAACAGGAACATGGCAGTATCGGAGAAATTTCCGGACGAAACAGAAAGAAAACTCGTAGGCAATGATACGGTTGACGGGAAAAAAATAAAAAAGTACCTTGTCACCATTAAAACCGACCGGACAACCGAACAGGTATACCAGTGGATATGCGTAACAACCGGCATGCCTCTGAAAACATCCGCCGTAGACGGAAGCTGGTCCATGGAACTGAAAAATCTCAAGACAGGCAAACAGGCCGCAGGTCTTTTTGAAATACCGTCCGGCTACACCAAAATGGGAGCAGGCGGATTCATGCCGGCACCACGTTGAAACAGGTAAAAATGCAAACGATAGGTTTTGTAATAAGCGCCAAGGAGAACGAGAAAAGGCGAGCCCTTATCCCTGCTGACATGGGAAGCATAAAAAACTCCGCCAGCCTTTTTTTTGAATCCGGCTATGGCGAACCTCTGGGTTACAGCGACAGCGATTACACGAAAATGGGAGCCAACATATCAAGCAGGAAAGAAGCATTCTCGCAAGGTATAGTATGCAGCCTCAAGGCTCCAGAGGAAACCGAGATGCGCCTTTTTGGTAAAGGACAGACTCTCTTCGGCTGGATACACGCAGTCCAGGCAAAAGACCTCACTGACATGCTGGTAAACAAGGAAATGACTGCCATAGCGTGGGAATCAATGTTCAAAGACGGAAAACACGTCTTCTGGCGCAACAACCAGCTGGCCGGCGAAGCCGCAGTCTTGCATGCTTCCCTCTATGCGGGCAGACCTCTTTACGAATGCAAGGTTGCCGTTCTGGGCAATGGAAACGCAGCCAGGGGTGCAATAAGCATACTGGAGAAGCTCGGGGCCGCCATCACCGTTTACGATATAGACACGATAGGTTCGCTGAACGGCAGAATAGGCAGTTACGACATAATAGTGAACGCCGTGTTGTGGAACGTGTTCAATAAGGATAGAATCATCTACAGGGAAGACCTGAAAAAGATGAAGCCAGGTTCAATGATAATTGACGTAAGCTGCAACAACGCCATGGAAATAGAAACCAGCCGCCCCACCACCATAGAAAATCCCGTTTACCACGTTGAAGGGATAGCACATTACGCTGTCGACCACACTCCGTCACTGCTCTGGAAGGCAGCTTCAATATCAATAAGCAGACAGATAAGAGAATATATTGACAACATGGTAGAAGAAAAAGAAAACGATATTCTCAAAAAAGCCACGGTAATCAAAAAGGGCAGGATACTCGACCCTGACATAATAAAATTTCAGCGCCGCGTGTAGAACTGAAAAAAACACGAGAGCCAATTTCTGCAGGGAGAAAAACCATGAATGGAAAAAACAGCAGGATAAAAACAGGTTGGGCAAAAGCAGACATAACGCCCGAACAAAATGTGTTTCTTGCAGGCCAGTTCCACGCAAGGGTCTCGGAAGGAATCATGGATCCTGTTACGGCGACTGCGCTTGCCTTTGAATCGCCAGACAGCCAGGGTTTGCAGAAACAGGCGGTCATGGTAAGCTGCGACCTTGCTTCAATAAGCAATGAACTGAGAGATGCAGTCCGCCGGCGCATAAAATCTGAAACAAATGAACTTGACCCCGAAAACATATTCATTGGCGCAACCCACACCCATTCCGCTCCGGATGCCAGGATGATGCCGTACGGCATGGAACAATACGGCTCCAGATATAAATCCGATATATCCCCACAGGCAAAACCCTCCCTTGGAGACAAATACGGAATGTGGCCATACCTGAAACTTGATGTAATGTCCCCTGCCGATTATCTTGAATTTGCAGCAGACCTCATTGCCCAGGCAGTCGCACAAGCATGGAAAAACCGCGAAATCTCGGGTATTGCTTACGGGCTTGGCCATGCGGTTATCGGACACAACCGCAGGCTCGCCTACAAGGACGGAACCAGCAGGATGTACGGCAGCGCGGGAATATCCGAATTCAGCCATGTCGAAGGATATGAAGACCATTCCGTGTATGCCATGATGATTTACAACAGGGATAAAAACCTTTCCGGCATTGTCGTAAATGTCCCCTGCCCTTCGCAGGTCAGCGAGCACATATACATGATAAGCGCCGATTACTGGCACGAAACGCGCATGGAGCTCAGAAAAAGATTCGGAGAGAAAATATTCATCCTTGCACAGTGCGCTCCGGCAGGCGACCAGTCTCCCCACTTGCTGATAGGCAAAAGAGCCGAAGAACGCATGTGGCGACTCAAAAGAAGGCAGCAGGACCAGAACGCTCCACGCGAAGAAATAGCGCAGAAAATTGCCGATGCCATAAGCGATATCATCCCTTATGCCGAAAAGGAAATCGAATGGCACCCGGAATTAGAACACAGGCGGGAGATAATCGAACTGCCGCGCAGGATGGTATCGGAAAAGGACGTGGAAAAGGCGCTCGAAGAATCAAGGCCATTCAAGGAAAAATATGAAAAGCTTGCCGCTGAAATAGAGGAAAATCCCGAGATAATGAAACAGCCGAGATGGTACACCG
>DAOQVZ010000119.1:0-7935 GCA_035341815.1 bacterium | reverse complement strand
CAATATTCAGGGCGGGTTTTATCGAATTGTTCAAATCTACTATCGCTTTGTCCAGGCCGGCTTCATGAAAATGCCTTTTTTCATCTCCAACCAGGAGTCCTTTCAGGTTTTTCATTGCCAGAGTCACGCCGGTAGCGTAATGTACCTTCATAACAGGGATATTTATAATTTTATATCTGTCAAAAACCTCTCTGGCTATTTTGAGATTTTCAAGAATCAATGGTTTCTGGACCTTAAAGTTTTTGATTTGCGAATTATTAAGATTTATAAGCTCTGCATCGTATTTTCCCGACAACCGGCGATAACCGGTTTTTTCAAAAAAGGCATCGGTCATACCGGCGTTTCCAAAGGTGGATTCAGCTATAACAAGTTTTTTCACGCCGTACGCTGTAATAATATTAATAAGCGCTTCCGTAACAAGAAGGCTTGTCCCAGCTTCCGTGCCGTTAACATTGGGCTTGAGCATAACCCTGTCCTGATGGTTGACAAATGTTTCAAGGCCGCCTATCAAGCCAATTGCCCTCTCGATACTTTCCCGTAAATCTTTATTTGCTCTAACAATACTTACCTTTCCCATATTGTTCCTCCGATTTGCATGCCGTTTAATATTATATCACCTTGCAAGAAAAGCAAAACAACACATAATGCATAAATGGGGCGCGGCCAATTGTGTCTGCTTTCGTTTAAAGACGGGGAAAAGGAGTACGGTTTGTTCCTCTGATTTGATGTCAGATTTTATCATCCGGAGCCTCCGGTGGCGACTCGTGTCCTTTGTTTTTTCTGCATATTTATGCTATACTTTTTAAAGCCGCCATGCTCTTTCTGCTTGTGAAAAATATAGTCTGTTATTTGATAACTGACGTGATTTTACCAATTTTGAAAGTACAAAATTCATGCGGCTTGGAAGGAGTAAAGGCTTTTGAGAAAAAGTAATAACAGATTTTTTGCATTTCCAAAACGGTTCAGCTCTCACGTAAAAATTCATAAACCTGTACGTTATACTGACGCAGATGCGCCGCTGCGAGGGGAACTTTTCAGCGCCGAACAGCTTGAACAGCATGCTGCCGACCTTGCAAAAAAGCACCATGTTACTAAGGAATGCGGCGGCGACTCGCTCCTGGGAAGGCTTTCAGAGAACGAACGTGTTTTGCAGGACGCTTACAGGATTATAACCAAAGCGGCCGCGCAGGACAAGGAACTTTCTCCCGCCGATAAGTGGTTCCTCGATAATTTTTACCTGATAAAAGAGCAGATACTTGCTGTGCGTCAACACCTGCCGAAAGGCTATAGCCGCAAACTTCCGCGCCTCACAAACGGCCCCATGGCCGGTTACCCGAGGGTATACGAAATTATTTTTGAACTCGTTTCCCATGTTGACGGGCGAACGGACATGAAATGTTTTATCAGTTTTGTAACAGGATACCAATCGGTGACTCCGCTTACAATGGGGGAACTTTGGGCGATACCAATCATGCTGAGATTGGCGCTGATTGAAAATTTACGGCGCATTATGGCGCGCATCATTTTATGCAGATATGATTGGGACAGCGCCAGGGAATGGGTGGACAGGCTGGTGGAGACAGCCGAAAGGGAACCGGGCGACATAATTCTTCTCATGGCGGAATTTACCCGGACCAAGAAACTTATGCGGACTCCGTTTGTTGCCGAGTTTGCGCGCCGCCTCCAGGGACAGGGGCAGGTTTTCTCTTTCATTATATCCTGGATAGAGCAGCGGTTGGGCGAAAAAGGACTTTCTATTGAGCAGGTTGTACAGGATGAAAACCGTCAGCAGGCTGCCGACCAGGTTTCTATTGAGAATAGCATAAACAGCATGCGTTTTGTGGACGAGATGGACTGGCATGTTTTTATAGAAAACGTAAGTGTTGTAGAACAGGTTCTCAGGGAAGACGTTTCCGGCACTTATGCCCGTATGGATTTTGCTTCAAGGGACAGATACAGGCACGTGGTAGAAGATATTGCCGGTCACAGCGGGACAGATGAAATAGAAATTGCAAAGATGGCAGTACGCATGACAATGGAAAGCGAGGAGGCAGGCGGACAGAAAAAACGGACGTCTCACGTAGGATACTACCTGGTGGATAAAGGTTTGCCTGACTTGGAAAGAGCGGCGGGAGTGCGCCGGTCTTTGTTTTGGAAGTTAAAGAAATACTTCAGCGGAGAATACAGGTACCGCCCTGTTATTTTTTATATCGGTGCCATATTTTTGCTGACAGCTGCAGGGACTGCCATGCTTCTTCTCCCGGTATGGCGCTACGGAATAGGCGTGCATGTATTTGTTGCCATGTGCGTTTTTACTTTCATTGCACTCAGCCAGCTTGCCGTTGAGTTGGTAAACAGGTTGGTTACGCTTATGGCTCGGCCGGGGTATCTGCCCCGGATGGATTTTTCACAAGGCATTCCCTCAAATGCCCGAACGCTTGTTATTGTTCCTGCATTGCTGGGCAGTCTGAGAGATATTGAAAACCTTCTTGGCCAGATGGAAATAAGATACATGGGCAACCGCGATTCCAATCTCCATTTTGCCTTGCTGACGGATTTCTGCGATGCTCCGGTGGAATCAATGCCTGACGACTCAATCTTGCTGGAGGCTGCATCGAAAGGGGTGGAGGCATTGAATGAGAAATACGGCGGCGAGCGTAGCGACATCTTCTTTCTCTTTCACCGTCCACGCCTTTTCAATCCGCAGGAAAAAGTCTGGATGGGGTATGAACGGAAACGCGGGAAACTTTCAGACATTAACTCTTTTCTCAGAGGAAATGGGGATGAAAAGTTTTCCAGTATAGTAGGCGATACGAGGATGCTCAGGAAGGTAAAATATGCAATTACGCTTGATACGGATACCCAGTTGCCCAACGGTTCGGCCCGTGAGCTTGTATCGATTGCGGAACACCCTTTAAACCGGCCTCAATATGATGAAAACAGGCATCTTATCTCTGAGGGATACGGAATTCTTCAGCCTCGTGTGGGAGTCAGCCTGCTTAGCGCCAACCGTTCTCGGTTTGCGCAGATTTTTTCCGGAGACCCGAGATTTGACCCTTATACACGCGCGATTTCAGATGTATACCAGGACCTTTTTGGCGAAGGCTCTTTCATAGGTAAGGGGCTGTACGATGTGGATGTTTTTATCAGTGTTCTGGAAGAAAGATTCCCGGAAAACAGGATTCTCAGTCATGACCTTCTCGAGGGGTGTTATGCGCGGACAGCGCTGGTAAGCGACGTGCTGATTTGCGAGGATTTCCCTTCCACTTACAGTACGGATGTAAGCAGAAGGCACCGGTGGATACGCGGCGACTGGCAGATTGCGGCATGGATTTTCCCTTATGCGCCCGGTCCGGGCGGGTTCCGGTTGAAGAATCCCATTTCAGCGCTCTCCCGATGGAAAATTTTTGATAATCTCCGCAGGAGTTTAGTGCCGCCGGCTTTGTTTCTAATGCTGGTTTCCGGATGGATATGGATGAAGCCTGCGTGGCTATGGACTGCAGTGGGGGCAGTTGTTGTCCTGGGGCCGTCGGTTCTTTTTGCGGCTGCGGATATTGTCCGGAAAGCACGCGGATTGACCGTAAGGTTTCGCCTGCGGGAGACAGTTTCTTCGGCAGGCAGGTCTATCGTCCAGCTTGTTTTCACACTGATTTTCCTGCCCTATGAAGCATACGTCTGCATGGATGCCATTCTGCGGACAGCGGGAAGGCTTTTGTTTACGAACCGCGGACTTCTGCAGTGGACGGCGGCAAAGAGCGCTGAAAGGGCTGCCTCACTAAATCATGTGTCTTTCTGGAAGAGAATGCTGATTGCGCCTTTTACCGCAATTTTCCTGATACTGTATTTTACCCGGACTGCTTCAGGGATGAATTTTACGCTCCTGTTCCTTCCCATTTTCTGGCTGTTATGTCCTTACATTGCCTGGCTGATAAGCCTGCCGAAAACCAGGCGCGAAAAATTTCTGTCTTCCCGGAATGAGGAATTTTTGCGTAAAATTGCCAGGAAAACATGGTTATTCTTTGAAACATTCGTAGGAGACGAATCTAACTGGCTTCCTATCGATAACTACCAGGAACAACCGGTTGCAAAGCCAGCCCACAGAACTTCTCCGACCAATATCGGGTTTGCTCTCGCCTCGAATCTGTCTGCATATGATTTCGGATACATTTCAGTTGCGGAGCTCCTTGGGCGTACAGGGAAAACTCTTAACGCCATGGAACGGATGGAAAGGTTCCACGGCCATTTCTATAACTGGTATGATACCCGCACATTGAAACCTTTGCCTCCCTTGTATGTTTCTACGGTAGACAGCGGAAATCTTCAGTATTTTCTTGAGATATTGAGACAGGGGCTTCTTGACCTGCCCGAAATGGATATTATTCCGGAACGCCTGTTTGATGGGCTTGCCGATACTCTGAAAATGTTTGTTGATGAGGCCGGGAAAATTTTTCCTGTAAATTCACCTGTGTCAAGTTCCGTAAGAAATGCGATAGAAAGACTGCTTAAACTGGCAGATGAAACTGGAAAAGAGCCCCGAATGCCGGGCCGGATAAAAGAGGGGATTTCAAATATGCAGTCGGCACTTCAAAACACCGTTAGCATTATGAACTTGGATGAGGGCAGCGACGCTCTCCTGTGGGCGAATGCGGCAGAAAAGCTTTGCGCCGACATAATAATGGAGATTGAATCCCTGTCTCCCTGCGCAGAAATGCTTCCGCTTCGGCATGTTGCTGCCGGAGGGCATGGAGAGGAAATTCCGGATGAATTAAAGGTCCTGTTGGAACGGCTGGAAAATATCCAGACGCTCAACGACGTTGTCCGGACGGGTTCGGCCGTAATGTCTTTTACAGACAGGATGGAGTCCTTTGGGGATAAATCGGAGTTTTTCGAAACCATGCTTCAGGATTTGCGGAAAAAGTTGACCGGTGCGGTAAGCCGTGCGCAGGAACGCATCGAACTTATCAATGTCCTGGCCATGCAATGCGGCAGTCTTTTGGAGATGGAGTATGATTTTCTTTACAATAAGTCTCGCAACCTGCTTGCCATAGGGTTTAACGTTGAGGAACACCGTCGAGATGCATCCCACTACGACCTTCTTGCATCAGAGGCGAGGCTGGGAAGTTTCCTGCTGATTTCCCGGGGCATACTGCCCCTGAAACACTGGTTTTCTCTGGGACGTCTGGTAACGAGTTTCAACGGGGAACCCGTACTTCTTTCCTGGAGCGGGTCGCTTTTCGAATATCTCATGCCGCTCCTTGTTATGCCGGATTATGAAAACACATTTTTAAACCAGACATACCGGACTGTCGTTGACTGGCAGATTAAACATGGTATGAATCACAGGATACCATGGGGTTTTTCCGAGTCGGGATATAATTCAATTGACGCCGAGAAGAATTATCTATATGCCGCTTTCGGCGTTCCGGGCCTTGGATTTAAGAGGGGACTGGCAGAAAACCTCGTAGTTGCTCCATATGCTTCGGCCCTGGCGCTCATGGTCAAACCGGAGACTGCCTGTAATAATCTCCAGAGATTGGCAAGGGAAGGAAGCGAGGGGAAATACGGCCTCTATGAAGCTGTAGATTATACCAGGGGAAGGGTGGCGCGCGGAAAATCAAAGGCCGTGGTGCATTCCTTTATGGCGCACCATCAGGGAATGATACTTCTTTCGGCCTCCTACGTTCTGCTTAGCCGTCCAATGCAGGAGCGTTTCGAGAAAAACCCGGCTTTTAAAGCGGCAGAACTGCTTTTGCAGGAAAAAGTTCCTGATGTAAAGCCGTTTTTTCCCAGCCTGTCGGACTCATCGAGTATCAGGCGCGAAGAGGGAGAAGATACCGCTCTCATGCGTGTTTTCAATACACCCGACACTCCTTTTCCAGAGGTGCATCTGTTGTCTAACGGGCGGTACTGTGTGATGGTTACAAACTCAGGCGGAGGTTACAGCCGGTGGAACAATGTTGCCGTGACCAGGTGGAGAGAGGACGCAACCTGCGATAACATGGGAATATTCTGTTATATACGGGATATGGATACGGAAGAATTCTGGTCCGCAGGTTTCCAGCCTGCACGTAAATACTCAAAATCCTATGAAGCAATATTCTCACAGGCGCGCGCGGAATTCCGGCGTTATGACAACCAGCTGCGTATGCATACCGAAATAGCGGTTTCTCCAGAAGAAGATGTTGAGCTTCGCAGGGTACATATAACGAACTTTTCAAGGAAGAGACGTACCATAGAAATTACCAGTTACGCGGAGGTCGTGCTGGCGGCTATTGGTGACGAGGCGACCCACCCTGTTTTCAACGGCCTTTTTCTTGAGACTAAAATACTCAAGGAAAGGCAGACGATTCTTTGCAGGCGCAGGCCCCGTTCGGATAAAGAAGAGCCCATATGGTTGGCGCATCTTATGAGAGTTCACAATGCGGATACGGAAAATATTTCTTACGAGACCGACAGGGCCTTGTTTATCGGAAGGGGAAGAACCCTGCGCAACCCGCAGGCGGTAGACAGCAGGGAAAGCCTTTCAGACAGCGAAGGGTCTGTGCTTGACCCCGTGGTTGCAATCAAGGCAAGGGTGGTTATAGAAGCTGAGGAAACAGCCGTGGTCGACATGGTATTCGGCATAACGCAGACATACGAGGAGGCTGCTGTCCTGGCAGGAAAATATCATGACAAGTCTTTTGCGGACAGGGTTTTTGCTTTATCATGGACGCACAGCCAGGTAATTCTGCATCAACTCGGCATCACGGAATCCGATGCACAGTTGTTCGGCCGTCTTGCCGGCGCGCTTATTTACGCAAATAGTTACCGCAGGTCTAATCCGGGCCTGCTTGCCGGAAACCGGCGAAGCCAGTCAGCACTGTGGGGATACGGGATTTCGGGTGACTTGCCCGTTTTGCTCATGCGCATAGGAGACGAATCGAGATTCGAAATAGTGAAAGACCTTGTAGATGCACATGCATACTGGCGCATAAAAGGTCTGCCGGTAGATTTTATTATATGGAACGAGGACCAGTCAGGGTACCGCCAGTTGCTTCAAGACAGGATTATGTCGCTAATAACCGCTGATACCAGGAAGCCACTTATCGATGCGCCCGGAGGCATTTTCGTCAGGCGCAGCGACCAGATAGCTGACGAGGATAAGGTTCTGATGCAAACGGCTGCGCGCGTTATCATGAACGACACGGGCAGTATTGCCGAACAGATGGAGTTCAGGAGATATCCGGAACTGAATATACCTGATTTGAAACCTGCCGCTATTTCCGAAGAGCCTCCTGAAATGGAGAAACCTGCGGACCGCAACCTGATTTTTAATAATGGCACGGGCGGATTTACTCATGACGGCCGCGAATACATAATAACCACGACTCGTTCCCGCAAGACTCCCGTTCCGTGGGTAAACGTTCTTGCAAACCCTTCATTCGGCACTGTTGTTTCCGAGAGCGGAACAGCGTACACGTGGAGTGAAAACGCACATGAATTCCGTATTACTCCTTGGTACAATGACCCTGTGACAGACCGGGGAGGAGAAGCGTTTTTTATCAGGGATGAAGAAACGGGAATGTTCTGGTCTGCCACTCCCCTGCCCGCAGGAGGAAAAAATCCTTATGTAAGCAGGCACGGTTTCGGTTATTCCGTGTTTGAATATGAAGAACAGGGAATCAGTTCCGAGATGTGGACTTATGTTGCGATTGACAGGCCTGTTAAATTCGTTTCAATCAAGGTGCGCAACAAATCCGGCCGTAAAAGGAAAATTTCCCTGACGGGATATATTGAACCGGTAATGGGACAGAGCAGGGAGAAATCCCAGATGCACGTTGTCAGCGGAATAGATCCCGAAAGCCGTGCTCTCTTCGCAAAAAATCCGTTCGGTATAGATTTCCCCGGCCGCATTGTTTTCTTCGAGGTGAACGTGGCAGAACGCAGCGTGACGGG
>DAOQVZ010000118.1:0-8013 GCA_035341815.1 bacterium | reverse complement strand
ATGAAACAACGATTATTGTTTTGTCAAAAACCAGGTTCAGGGCTCCCTGCATAAAAAGCCACAAGACATTTCCCAGTATGAGTCCCAGGAAAAAAGGGACGCTTTTTTTGTATATACCGTGTCCGCCGAACTTAAGAATCATTCCTTTTACAAGCCAGGCGAGGAAAATGGAAAACCAGTAGTACAGCAACGGATGTGCATCGGCAATGGGAAATCCTATGTAATGTATGGGCCACCACAGGAACCGGGAGTGGAGAAACATCAGTATTGCCATTGAAAACGCCCCTATGGCCGTAAAAAGATAACGAGATATTATAATGTCCCGGGTCAGTGGAGTACTTACCTTGGGTATGATGAAATTGGCCACTACGTTTGCCATAGAGCCGTTGAAAAAAGAGCCACTGACTGTATCGGAGATATTAAGCGCACCCGTATGTGAACCTGCGTAAATATGCATCCAGGCAGAAGCAGTAAAAGAGACGATTATTGCAAGAATAATACCTGCAAACAATATTTTCCCTCGAATGCCTGCCTCTTCCTTCATTTTTAACGCATTTCCCGCGGACGCCATGATAGATGTGCGGATATAGCTTGTCCAGCTGTTATGAGCGCCCAGTGCGACGTAACCTTGTGAAGTGATTGTATCTGGCGGCAGTAAATACGAGGTATATACGACGGGGGTGCAATTTGCCCTTGCCAGAGGAAATCCTGCCTGGCAGACTATGCGGGACAATCCCAGGAATACCACTATCGTGAAAAATATAAAGGCAAAAGACGCGGGCAAAGAAAGACCGAAATATCTCATGAAACCTGCCATTACGGCAAAACTTATCATGGAGCCGAACACGGCCGTGCGGTAGGAAAGCATCTCGCCGGAATCATCAATGTTAAGGTTCGGGCGGAAAGCTTTCCTGACACAGTCTGACAGGTGCCTGCGTGCATGCCAGAATAGAGCAACCACGAGCGTAAGCATGGCTCCCGCTCCTTCAAAGGTAGTGACTGCAGAGAGTCCGCAAAAAGACTCGTTTGTCCCGGGGATTTCAAATCCGCTCATTCTCAGAAAACCTCCCTGCAATGTGAACAAGATATAGAAAAGCCATAATGACAACGATACGCTGCGGGGTACCAGATAAATAAGACCGATTATTGAAAAATGTGTCTGCAACGGGAGCCTGACATTTTCCCTGAGAATAACCAGCATCCCTCCAAAATTCAGCATCGCATTTCCAGTAAAGAAAGCGGACATCCAGTTGAGCAGATAGTAGAAAAAGACAAGCCCGATTCCCAGCCAGAAAAGGCCATTCTGAAAAAGAACCGGTATCCGGCTGTTCCTGTCTTTCTCCACCATTGCGAGAGGAAGTATTGTCAGGGGATACGACAATCTTTCTTTTTCCAGCCATTGTTTCCTGAAAAGGACCATCAGGCATATACTCAGAAAAGAAAAGGCAAGGATGAACAACATGAAGAAACCTATAGGTTTTGCCCATGCGAGATAGGGTATGGATTGACCGCCGGGCAATCCTTCGTAGAAATATCTGATAGCTTTTTCATCCTGGACCATCATCAATGGACGTGATAGGTCAATAATATATTCAGCCCATTTATTAGCAGGAGTGGCAAAGTACTTGAAACCTGAGATTATGGTCATGAAAAAGGTCATAAATCCCCTGCTTGGAAGCACGGAAGCTGTAGAAGACATGATAAATATAAGCAGGAGTTCAGATGGTTTTAATTCAAATTTTCGATGTATCAGAGGCAGCAGGCAGAGAACAAAGAGAAAAAATATCGCGGCGGGAGCCCAGTAATCCCAGCAAAGCCTTACATCTCTCCCTTTGAAAATAAAATAAGGGTCAAGCATGGCGATAATTGCAGAAAATATGATGCCGGCTATAAATGCCCTTTTTCTCAAGGGTTCTCCCAATGTGACTTTTCCTCAAGCCGTGTTTTTATTGCTCGACCGGTCCGGGTGCTCCTATATTTTCTCCTCTCATCCCCCTGCCGATTGCAGGGCTCTCCGGTTTCAGCCTGAAATCGCCCTTTTCAGCATCCACAAACATGGGGTCTGCCTGTATGCTGTGCTTGTCCAGTCCGCTGTTTTTCTGCCATTCTTCAAGGGTCTTACCGGATATTTTTGTTACAAGCCTGTTTAATTTTGCATCATAAGTATGGACCCTCGCAACCGTGTCGGCGACAAAGAGGTTGTAGTCGCTTTCAAAATTCAGTTTTCGTTTTCCGCTCAGCCCGATATGCAGGGCGGCATTATCGGGCTTTCCGACTTTCTTATATATGATATTGTTGAAAAACTTCGTATCGTTTGCACCGTCAATCTGAATATTATAGATTGACCCTCTGACGAAGGTGTTGTTTTTTATCACCAGGTTTGGACTGCTCCCCGCATGTATCTGGTAGCGGGGACCCCAGATAACATTGCCTTCAAAAAGCATATCCGGAGAATTGCCTATACTGACGCCGTTGGAAGCCCTGCGGTTGGAAGGTCCTATGCGGCAGTTGAGCATCTTTACGCCCGAAGAACCCCTGACTAAAACTTTTACATCCGCCGTGTGAGCGGGATTTTTTATTGTAAACCCGTCCACGGTAACATAGCTCCTGGACTCCAGAACGACAAGAGGCGGAGCAACAGCATTCTTGCCGTTTACTGCAGCTTCCTCTTCCCCGCGTTTTTTATAAGTTATCCTCATGTCGGGATAACCTCCGACCAAAGGAGCGATGGGGTGCAGGTATTCGCCCGGCGCCGCCAGAACCGTATCTCCGGGACCCACTTCCGCATTGGCTTTCCTCATCGTCCTCCACGCCGTATCCGGACTCAATCCGTCGGCGCTGTCGTCGCCGCCCGGGCTTATATAAAGAGTCCTTGGAGCAAGGGGTTTGTCCGCAGTTTTGAAAGATAAAATCCCGCTTTTCGATACGCCTCCTCTGCCTCCCGACGCCTCCGCCTGAAACTCGTATTCTTTGCCTGGCACAAGTCCTGTCAGGCCGGCGATATGTATCGTGCCCTGCCCCGGCGCCTCAACTTCTCTCCATTCTTCTTCTCCTTTCAGGCGATAGTACACCTTGCTCGTAGTATCGTCCAGGGGCGTCTCCCATGAAAGAACCGCACTCTTATCCCTCACGTTGGAGGCTTTCAGCGCTTCTATCCAGGGCTGGCGCGGCACCGCCTCAAACGCCCCGGCAGCGCCCGCGTAAATGCCGGTGTACGCCGCGGGGCTTTCAGTGTAAACCCTGTAGTCTTTGTTCTTCGCATCCACAAACAGCAGCTCGCCCGACACGCTGCCCCACTCGCCTTGCGCAAAAGCCGCTCCCTGCTCTCCGCTGTACGCGTTGTGGCTTGCAAGATACCCGCTTTGAGAGTCGCCGCTAATATTTATGGGCTTTTCCCTGTTGTCCGCAAAAAGGCTGTCGCGGACAATAGCCCCTGTTGAACCTTCCTGCAACATTATCCCCGTGCCGTTGCCTGCAAATGTGCAGTTCTTGACCCGCAGGCTTTTTGCACCCTGCGCCTTGATGCCCGCGCCGCTATTGTTTTGCATAAGGCAGTTTTGTACCGAAACATTATCCCCCTTAACCAGCAAGCCGTCTCCGCGGGCGCCCGATACGGTCAAACCCTCCAGCTCTATGAATCCCCCGTTGATAACTGCACCGGCAAGGACAACCTGCTTTTTCCCCTGCGCCCTTACCAGTATAGGCTTACCCTGACTGCCGGAGGCGGAGATTGACAGCAACTCGTTGTATCTGCCTTCAGCCATATAAAGGGTATCTCCCTCGTGCATCTTCCCCGCCGCAGCGGCAAGGCTTTTAAGCGGTTCTTTATCCGAGGTGCCTGCATTCTTGTCGCTTCCTTCCGGCGAGACATAATATATATTGCCTTCCTGTTTGTAATAAGCCCCCTTGTTGCCGCCCAGAGCTGCGTCTATAAAAGGGCTGTCTGACTGCAGGCGGTAGTCAAGGTACGCAGTGTCGGCAAACCTTGCCTGCTGCATCCTTGTTGCCTTGGCCTCCGGGGTATCCCCCCACCTTCTGCCCAGAATCAGGTTGTCAAGAAATACAACCTCTTTTGTCGCCCAGTTATCTTCCACGCTTTTTGGTGTTTCAAAATAGGGTGTCACAAAAATGCCGAGCACGGTGTTGTTGCGTATAAGTATTTTTTCCGTCCCCTCCTCGCTGAACTTTCGGTACCAATTGTGTATCTCGGCGTTACCGGTCATCACATTGCCCAGGCACATGCTTTCGGGAGAGGATGCCCTCCATATAAAAGCTTTATGCGGGTCCTGCATTATGTTGCCAATAAAATGGTTGCGCGGCCCCGGATGGCCCAGAGTTCTTACAGGAGCATGCATATTTGTAGCTGTGGTGCGCAGGGTGGAAGAAAAAGAAGAATCAAAGCGGTTGCCGACAACAAGGTTGTCGGTGGTAAATTGTCCGTCGTCCTGAGTTCTGTCATCGACGCTTTTGTCGTTTGAGAAAAACCCCATGAACAGCCCACCGCGGTATCCGTTGCGTGAACCGTGATTGTTCTTTATAAGGTTCCATTTAGCTTTCCTCCAGATAACCAGCCCTGCCATGTGGGTGGCAAAGAAGCCGCACTCCTCCACGGTGTTGTGTTCTCCGTCAAAGACCGCCAGTCCCCCGAACCCGTAGCGGAAATGGATACCGTGCAGGTGCACATAGCTGCCCGTAAGTTCCGCCCCGGCCAGTAGCCCTTTTTCTCCGTAGGTGTATTCCGTCTGGTCTCTCGGTGCAACCTTCCTGAAAGCGGCCGCAGGAGATGCACATACCTGGCTTGTTACTGCCAGACGGTTTGTTTCCGGGCCTTTGCAGTCGGAAAAATGCACATATATCTTGCCTTCCGCGCTATGATAAAAGGTCCCGGGAAGCTCGTCCACAAGTTCCATGGTACCCGCACTTTCCAGTTGAAGGAAAGCCGGTTCTTCCCATACTGCGGCAAGCATGGGTATTGAATGAACGACCTCCCATGTATATTTTGTACCCGGGGTTTTCTCAATCGGTCCGGGAAACGCCGCGCTGTTATAAACAACCCTGTGTCCCGCGGCGGCAGTTATAGTTATGGGTCTGCCGGGTTCGCCCGAACACTTGATAGGCCAGCCGTGTTCGTTGTATTCCCCTTCTTCAATAAGAAGGGTATCGCCGGGGTTCAGTTGCGTCACTGCGTAGTTTAGATGTCTCCAGGAGGTTTCACGGCTCAGCCCGTTTGCATTATCACTGCCGTTTAAAGAAACGTAGTATGTTTTTCCGGGATGAAGCAGGGGCCCGCTTCCGTATTGAGATTCGTCTATCTTTATGGAGCTGGCAAGCTGTTTAAGTTTAACATTGTCGGTTTCATGGGCAATCGGTTCGTCTGCCGATAGTAGCGGAAGAAAGAAAAAATTCAGAAGAAAAAATAACAGAAATATTTTAAGCGCCCGCATTATTTTATTCCCGCATCTTAATATTACTATTTTACTCCTGTTTCTCTTTTGCCTGCCGGCAATCCTCAATGGTTTTTCCGGCTAATTTAACAGTTTTCGCCCGTGCTTCAGGGGCATCTTTAACCTTTTCAAGCTCTGCGATAGCCTCGTCGTATTTTTTCAGGCGATAGAGAGAAGTCCCTATGCGGTAATATGCTTCTGCAATCTGGAATGATGTCTTGCCCTGCATCATCTCCAGGAACTTGCGGAACTCGGCAATTGTTTCATCGTATTTCTTGTTGCGGAAAAACGAATCCCCTAAGAAATACTGGCTATTATGTTTTGTAGTTTCGTCTACTCCTTCCATGTTTACAGTCTTTCTCAGTTCTTCAACAGCCTCATCATACTTCTTTCCGTTGGAGTATAGGGAAAGTCCCAAAAAATACTGTGCCCTTACAAGGCTGCGGGTAGTCGCTCCTTCAATATCCTTTACCTTGCGGAATTCTGTTTCGGCTTCTTCAAATTTTCTCTGGTTATAAACGGAGTATCCTATTTTAATCTGTACGAGAGCGGCTTTTTCACCGGTTAACCCGGCCAGCTCATTCCTGTAAGCTGCTACAGCTTCGGCGTATTTCTTCTCGCGGTAAAGCTTATCGGCTTCTTCCATGCTTGCAAATACAGTACAACTGTACATCATTGCTGCCAGTAATGCCGCCATCACCAATCTTTTCATTTTGTCCTCCTTTTGGCCATTTTGTATTATATTGTCCTCGACTTGTTAATCAGGTTCAATACGGCTTCAACAACTGTCCATACAGTATTGCTGAGTATCAGCCCGAGAAAAAAAGAGATGCTTTTCCTGTATACGTTATTTCCGCCAAACCTCAATATGACTCCTTTTATAAGCCATGCGAGGAATATGGCGAACCACCAGTTGCGCAGCGGAAGCGTTTCGGCTATGGGAAACCCTATGTAGTGTACCGGCCACCAGAGGAATTTTGAATGAAAAAACATCAGGGCGCCCATGACAAAAGCACCAATACCTGTAAAAATATACCGGGAGATAATTATATCTTTGGTAATGGGATTGACGATGTTAGGTATTACAAGATTGGCTACAAGATTGGACATTGCCCCTCCAAAAAACCAGGGTCCTGCCCCGGCGGTTGAGGCGTTAAGGGCCCCCATGCGGTAAGCGGCATATATGTGCATCCATGCTGAAGAAATGTAGGAAACCACAATGGCAGCCATAATACTGGCAAATAAGAGTTTCGGGGGAATGGCTGTTTCCTGCTTGATTTTCAGGGAGTGACCCGTAGATGCCATGATTGAAGAGCGTATATCCGCAGCCCAGCTGTACTGGAGGCCCATCACCAGGTATCCCTGGGGCGTGACAATGTTTGGCGGCAACAGGTATGAGGTATAAACGGGAGGAATGCACTGCGCCCTTGTGGCGGGAAGACCTGCCTGGCAGACTATCCTTGATAGTCCGAGGAAGACAAAAAGCGTGAACAACATGAAAACGAAAGACGTAAACCATGGCATGCCGAAATATCTCATGATACCTGTCATGGCAAGAAAACTTGCTATTCCTCCGAAAACAGCCGTCCTGTATGAAAGAATCTCTCCAGAATCGTCAATATCGCAGTTGCGCCCGAACGCCTTCCTCCAGCAGTCCTTCAGGTGTTTCCTGGCGCGCCAGAATAATGCAGCCACGAGCATGAGCATTCCTCCGGCTCCTTCAAATGTTGTGACTATGGAACGTCCTCCGTATGGGTCGTTCATTCCCGGGGGCTTGAATCCGCTCATGCTCAGAAAACCGCTCTGAACAGTAAAAAGAACGTGGAAAAGCCAGAGTGACAGGGATACGCTGCGCGGGATGAGGTAGGCAAGTCCCATTATGGAAAAATGAGGGTTAAGTATGAAACCAGTGCTTCTGCGGAAAAGAGACATGCTGCCTGTCAGAGAAATTACGGGTGCGCCGGTAGCCGTTCGGGATATCCAGTTTGACAGGTAGAATAAGAAGGCAAGCCCGAAAGCCAGCCAGAAAATCTTGTCCCTGAATATTGCCGGTAGCCGGCCTTTGCCTTCCTGCTTTTTTACCATTTCGAGCGGTAGGATGGTCAGAGGATAGACAAGCCTTTCTTTCTCTATCCACTGTTTGCGGAACAATACCATCAGGCAGATGCTCAGGAATGAAAAAATCAGCATGAAAACCAGCATGAAGCTCATGGGCGGCAGCCAAGCAAGGTAAGGGATGGATTCTCCCCGGGGGAGTCCTTCGTAAAACCATGTGATGGCTTTTTCGTCCTGGACCATCAGGATGGGCCTGGTTTTGGCTATAATGTATTCCGCCCATTGGTTTCCGGGCGTGGCAAAATACTTGAATCCTGAAACGATGGGGATAAAAGAAGACATGAATCCCATGCTCGGCAGGACCGAAGCGGTCGATGTCATTATAAATATCAGGAGAAGCTCCGGTGATGTCAGCTGGAGTCTTGGATGAACGGCGGAAAGGAAGATTAAAATGAGAAGTACAAATATGGCGGCCGGAGTCCAGTATTCAAAGCAAAAAGTTGCACCCAATCCT
>DAOQVZ010000117.1:0-8085 GCA_035341815.1 bacterium | reverse complement strand
GGAAGCCGCCCTTTTTTCGCCTTCCCCGACTTCCCTTCTTATATCTTCAAGAGTAAGCTTTCTCGGATGCAAAAATGAAAAATTCGCCTGTTCGCTTTCGGGATAATACCTTAGAAGCTTCCACTCTTTTTCCTTGCCTGTTTCATACAGGTAAGTATTCTCGTCAATCTTTCCTGTCGGCTTCGGACGCAAGCGCCAGTAGGAAGTCCTTATCCAATCCTGGCCTGTAGCAAGAGCAAGGTCGACGGCATCCTTGAGAGACCGTTCCAGGTATTCGTCATGCCATCCTTCCCAGTATGATTTTGCTTCCCGCCATTGCTGTATGCCTCCTCCCACAAAGGCTTCTCTTCCCAGTATGTAAGAAGCCGTTCTTGATGAGAAACCCACATGCTTTACGGGAATTCTATTGGTGATTTTTTTCTCAAAAGCCGCCTCTACCAGTTCTCTGGATGTCATAAACACCTCCTTTGGAATTATGCAGGCTTTTCCCTTGCGAAAGCATATTATACACCGGCAGAGAAAACACATAAAATTATGGAAAACAGATTTTGAGATGTATAATATTTTTCAAATGGAAGCACATGAAAAAAACATTGGAAGGGCAGGGGACGAAAGAAGAAGCGGGGTACTTGCGCCGCTTTTTTCCATATATTCAACTGATAGCCGGGGCATAGGAGATTTTGAAGACCTCAGACTGCTTGTCGACTGGTGCAAAAAAACGGGCAATTCGATAATTCAACTGCTTCCCCTCAACGAGGTCGGTTCCAACTTCTGCCCTTACGAATCAATCAGTTCCTTCGCCCTCGAACCTGTCTATGCAGCAGTGGGCAGGGGAGAAAACACCCGGAAGCCCTTGCCGGCAACCGAAGTTAAACGTGTAAATTACGGAATCAAAAAAGAAAAGATAAAACTCCTGCGAGAAATGCACGCAAGGGAAGGCAGGAAACTTTCGGGATATACAGAAGAGTTCAGAAGCAAGAATTCGTGGTGGATTGAGGATTTTGCGCTGTTTAAAGCCCTCAAGAAACGGTTCGAAGGCAAACCCTGGTATGAATGGCATGAAAAATACAGGGAGCTGGATAGCCGTTCTCTCAGGACTTTCTCGGAAGAAAACAGGGAAGAAACGGAGTTCCAGGTTTGGCTTCAATCTTTCCTTTACAGGCAGTTTTGCACCACCTCAGAATACGCAAAAGAAAAGGGCGTATTATTAATGGGGGATATGCCCATCGTCATTAATCGCGACAGCGCAGACGTATGGGCGCACAGGGAATTTTTCAACATGGAACTTGCCGCGGGTGCGCCGCCCGACGTTTTTTCAGTTAAAGGGCAGAGGTGGGGCAATCCGGGAATGCCCACATACAACTGGGAGAAAATAGAGAAGGACGGTTACCGATACTTGAGAGAACGACTCGGGTATGCCGGAGAATTCTACGATATTCTGAGGATAGACCATATTGTCGGCCTTTTCAGGTTATGGAGCGTACCTTTCCGGGAACCCCTTTCGAATGAGGGTCTCAACGGTTTTTTTGACCCGCCGGACGAAAAAAGCTGGAAAGAACACGGGATGAAAATACTCTCTGCCATGCTCGAGAGTACCGGCATGATTTTATGCGGCGAAGATTTGGGGATAATTCCCGCTGCCTGTCCTCAAACGATGGAAGAACTCGGGATTCCAGGCATAGACGTGCAAAGATGGAAAAAAGACTGGAACGGAACGCAGGATTTCCTTCCGCCGGGGGAATACCGGCGACTTTCTGTTTCGGCGCTCTCCACGCATGATACGTCGAACTGGAATCACTGGTGGGAAAATGAAACCTCCCAGGAAGAGAAGGAAAAGTTCCGCAGGCATCTTCAAACAGACGGGAACCTTGAAGGAAACTCGCTTCTTGAGGCAAACCGGGCGGCGATGAGATTTATACTTAAAACGCGTTCTCTTTTTTCCATACAGCTGATTTTTGACTGGCTAAACCTTTTTGACGGCATTCTCAAGGGAGACCAGTCAAAAATAAGAATTAACACGCCAGGAACAGTCAGCCTCGAAAACTGGTCTGCGGTCCTGCCTGTCACCATTGAAGACCTTATGGATGACTCTATATGTTCTGTCATGCGCAAGCTCGTTGAAGATGCAGGAAGATAAACCGTTGAGTCTGCAAACACATTGAAAATAATACTATATCTTGCTTTCCCCCGTCCAATTTCATACAATGATAGCCCGTTGAGAGAAACCAAAAAATGTGCTAAACTATACATAAAAGATTTGACGTTTGAGAACTCCATGTTCAATAAGGAGAAAGGTATGGACAAAATACTGATTGGAAAAGGTGAAAAACCCGTTTCACTGCTTGCAAGGTACGGAAACCGCCACGGACTGGTAGCCGGGGCTACGGGAACAGGAAAGACTGTTTCCCTCCTGGTCATCGCCGAGGGATTTTCGCGCATGGGAGTACCGGTTTTCATGACCGACGTAAAAGGCGATGTCGCAGGCCTGGCCATGGCGGGAGTCAGCAACGAGAAAATAACGCAAAGAGTTTCGCAGATAGGCGTCGAAAATTATGTTAATGAACCGAACCCCGTGATATTCTGGGATTTATACGGAAAAGCCGGCCATCCAGTCCGCACAACCGTCAGTGAAATAGGACCGGTTCTTCTGGGACGCATGCTCGAGATTAACGATACGCAGGTTGGAATGCTCGAGATATCATTCAAGCTTGCAGATGACAACGGCCTTTTACTCCTTGATATAGACGATTTACGTTCCCTTCTCAATTTCGTTGCCGATAACAGGGCAGAAGTATCCAAACAGTACGGGCTCGTGAGCACTCAATCCATATCCGCCATTCAACGTTCTCTCCTCTCTTTTGAAAGAGAAGGAGGAAAGGGGTTTTTCGGAGAACCTGCACTTGAACTTGGAGACCTTCTCAGAACAGACCTCAGCGGGCGGGGTATCATAAACATTCTCTCTGCCGACCAGCTTATTCTAAAACCCCGGCTTTATTCAAGTTTTCTCCTTTGGCTGCTGTCAGAACTTTTCGAAAACCTTCCAGAAGTGGGCGACCTTGAAAAACCGAGGCAGGTCTTCTTTTTCGACGAAGCACATCTTCTCTTTGACGATGCGCCTCCGGCATTGCGCCAGAAAGTTGAACAGGTGGTAAGGCTCATACGCTCCAAGGGTATCGGGGTATACTTCTGTTCCCAGTTTCCCGACGACGTGCCCAACGAAATCCTCGGACAGCTTGGAAACAGGATACAGCACGCATTGAGAGCTTACACGCCCCGCGACCAGAAAGCCGTGAAAACGGCTGCAGAAACTTTCGTGGCAAATCCCAGGCTTGACGTGGCAACCGCCATATCCCAGCTGGCAGTGGGAGAAGCCCTTGTTTCAACGCTCCAGGATAAAGGAATACCGATGCCCGTAGAACGCACGCTGATTTGCCCGCCGCGCTGCCGAATGGGCACTATAACAACAGAAGAGCGTTCTGCTATAAAAGCCCGAAGTCCCATAAGCATCAAGTATGACACGCCCGTTAACAGGGAGTCCGCCTACGAAATTCTCAGCCGCAGGGCAATGGAACAAAAACCGCCGGAACCCGTGCAGAAACAGAAAAACGAAGAAAAACCGGCAGAACAACGCGGGATGATAGGCGACCTGCTCTGGGGAACAAAAAAGCGGCAGGGCATGGTTGAAGCCATGGCAAAGCAGACAGCCCGGACTGTGGGCAACGAGATAGGCAGGAAGGTAATCAGGGGCATACTCGGAAGCATGATGGGAAGAAAATAACTCACGGGAGAGAGTATTCATGAAACACGTAACTCTAATTACAGGGGCAAGCACGGGCATAGGCAGGGCTGTTGCGGAAGAACTCGAAGGGAAGGGTCATCTGGTCATAGGCATTGCAAGAAGGGCGGAAGAAAACTTTCCAGGCAAGTATGTAATGATTGACCTGGAAGACGAAAAGGCAACGGCAAAGGTACTCGGAGAACTTGTTTCCATTCATGAGATTGACGGCCTTGTCAATAATGTCGGGCTTGTGAAACCAGCACCGCTTGAAGACATAAAGCTGGAAGACCTAAGGAAAGTTTACGAGATAAATGTCAGGGTTGCCGTGCAATGCACCCAGGCAGTTGTTGCAGGAATGAAAAAGAAAAGGTATGGCAGGATAGTCAACATAGGCAGCCTTGTGGTTTCGGGGGTGCCTTTCCGCACGAGTTATGCGGCGGCAAAATCAGCCCTGGTAAGCTGTACCCAAAGCTGGGCGCTCGAACTTGCGGCTTACGGCATAACAGTTAACGCGGTTTCACCCGGCCCGACTGCCACCGAACTGTTCAACACCAACAACCCTCCGGGAAGCGACGGCTACAAAAGATACACGGGCATGGTTCCCATGAAAAGGGTAGCCCCGCCTGAAGATATATCCGCAGTCATTTGTTTCCTGCTGGACGAAAGAGCAAGCTTTATAACGGGACAGAATATATACGTGGACGGAGGTGCTTCTGTCGGACCGCCGCCCGCCTGAACACAAAACCCAAAAGAGTGTGTCAAGAAACAGATGAAAGAACAGGCGAAGGACGGTCCTTCGTAACGAACGAAGGACGGTCCTTCGCCTGCTGTCGACTGAACATGTAAAAAAAAGAAGATTTTTTTATAGAAAAAATGGCCAATTTTGACAGGACGAAATAAAACAACGGGAGGGAAAAATGAAGAGAATTGCATATCTGGCTTGTTGCATGTCATTGTTGATTTCAGCGTTAGCAGGAGTATCAAGAGTAAATGGCGAGGATGGTATATGGAAAAGCAACATCTCGCTCGGCATAAATGCCGCCAGGGGAAATGCAGACAGTATATTTACAAGTTTCACGTTTGACGCTGAAAAAAAGAGGCCAGCCGATATTCTGAGGGCGGATTTACTTGCGGCGTACGGAGAGAATGATGATGAAACCACTGCAAAAGAGATAATGGTTTCATCCCAGTATAACAGGACGGTTACTCCGAAAACATTCTGGTCGCTCATGGGAAGCCTGGAGTATAATGAAATATCGGGCATAGATTACAGGTACACAATTGCTCCCGGATACGGCTATTATTTCATAAAGGAAGAAAAAAGGACGCTTGAATTTTCAGGGGGGCTTGCATACGTGGGAGAAAAGTTTGACACGGGAGAAAGCGACAGCTATATTTCAATGTTTCTCTCTGAAAGGTTCGATTTGGCAATGGCCAATTCAAAATTCTGGAACAGCCTGCTGCTTCTTCCTGAAATATCGGATTTCAGCAATTTCATTCTCAAGGGCGAGGTCGGATTTGAAGCAGGGATTAATGAAAAGCTGGGCCTGCGACTCGTGTTGAAAGATATCTACGACAATTCTCCCCAGGACGGCAGAGACAGCAATGACCTGATGATAATGAGCCTTTTGACTTACAAGCTATAAAGGCACTTTTTTAAAAAACTTTCAGGACAAGATATCCGTAGTTCCCCGTTACCGAAACGGATATGCCTTCCGCGGGTATTTTTTCCAAAGTGTGCAGGACGAGAGACGGAGATTTCTCCACCACTTCAAGTTTTTTGACCGTAAGTTCTCCCGGCAGTTTTACGGTATCTTTATCTACGCTCTTATGGTAGTCAAGATATACCACCGTGTCGTCTTCCTGTTTCTGCCAGTAGAGGCTCGTGGCGTTGCCGGCAAGGCGCGGGTTGAAATAGTGGCGGTAAGCTACACAGTAGAAATCCGTATCCTTGGGAATAACAGTTCCCATTTTTGAATCGACCGCAACCGGAAAAGATTTACTGCTGGTGTAAAGGGTAATGGCACTCTTCACATTCCCGGTTCTGACGGAAGGAACAGTCATACCGTGAATCAGTGAATATCCCATGGCAAAGCCCACTTCCCTTACAGTCTTATCTCCTTCCTTGATACCGAGAAAATGTATAAACCTGTCGGGCAGGTTCGCGGGGTCATTAATATTCTTTGACTTATCGCTGAAAACAAGAGGGGAGGGCGGACGTGAAGAGAAATCCTGTATCCCGCAGAAATCATAATCAATGCCGTCTTTAATGAAAGGGACCGTTTTGGGAATGTAATACTCGTAAGTTTCATATTTGCCCTTGTAAAGCTTATTTGCCTGTATGAAACCCATATAACCCATCCTGAACTCCTGCAGGGCTTTTGCCCTGTAGTATATGACGTTGGCTCCGTTGGGAAGGAACCTGTAAGTAATGTTGTTGCTTATTACGCCGTCAAGATGGTCTGCAATAAAATTACGTTCCTGTCCGGGATTCGCAATAACATCAGCAAGCAGGGAACCAGTATTTATTATGTCGTACTCTTCAACTATATCCAACCACTTGCATGTAACGGGCTCTCCTTCCTGAAGGGGCGTTTTGCCGTCAACAAGATACTCCTGTTTTTTTATGCGGCATGCCGGGACAACCTGCTTCATTTTTCTTTCTGTAAAATTGACAGTTGCATTGCGGGAAGCACTTGTAAAAGAATTGCCCTCGTGGCGCGTGCCAAATCTCCAGATATTCCCGGAAGGCTTGTTACTGCCCAGAAACATAAGCCTGTCTGAGCTGATAATTTTGATAAGATAGAACTTGTTGCCTTTTGCATCCGCCCATTCGCTTCCAAGGTCTTCGGCAGTTCTTCCGTGACCCTCTGACAAAATCTCAAAACCCGCAGAGTTTCCATGGTTTGCCCCTATATAAGTTCCGTTGATATTCCATGGCGTGGAATCGTCTCCGCTGGCAGCTATGATTTTGCCGGCTTTAAGGCTCTTTGCGTCCATGGGAGCTGAAGCGTTTATCAACAAGGCTCCATTGAAATTAACCTGCTTGTTGGTTCCGAAACCCATTTTTACAACAAGGTCTTCTTTTTCGGAAAAATGGCTTCTCATGTAAACAGTTCCTTCTTCCCTGAGCACTCTCAGTTCATTCATTTCAACACTTTCCTGCGCGGAAGAAAAAAAAGCGAGACAGCACGAAATAAGCAAAAATACTCTCAATTGTCTTATGCCATTCACAAGTCCTCCTTTGCCCCGCCAGGCAGAGCCGTTATATTCATTGAGATTCCTATATGAGAGAATAGCCACAAAATGCTCTTGAAATACTGCCGTGCTACCCTGATTTTTCCATGCAACTTCGGGCGGTATCTGCAATGGCTGAAACCGCCGCCTCAAAAATCTCCCTGCCGAGACTGATTGTTGCATTCTTCCTGATGCCCTCAAGTTTTTCATCGCTCAAACGGGCAAGCTGAGAAACAAAATTGGTATCCCGCACCTGCAAAACCTGAGAGAGACGGCAAAGCCTTTTGTCACAGTACATAACCAGGGCGGTTTCAATAATCCCTCCATGCGCAAGGCCTTCGGGATAACGCCTGCCTATATCCGTGGATTTCAATATAATATCAGTCCAGTCGATATTTTCGATGCGCATGCCTTCCACTTCTCCATTTTTCTCTTTTGCCAGCCTGCCCATCAGGAGAATGGCGGGCATATGGCCGCCGACAGCCATACAAACCTTAAACCCGATACCTGCCATGCTTTCAAGTGTCTCGTCGTATATCAGGCGGCAGCACTCGCTGCTTAAAAAAAGGCTGGGCTTGTACAAACATTCTCCTTTCAGCCTTTTTTGCCGGATTTCCTCTCTCGACAGCGGCGGATTAAACCCGGGCGCTGCAGGTAAAAACGGATAGACAACTCCTCCGGTCCTTTCTGCCGCCGCAAGGCACATCCTGTACACGGGAGAAAAATCCGGACACATGGACAGGTGGGTTCCATGTTCTTCAACAAGCCCGAAAGGAAAATATACAATGGGAGTTTTCTCCATGATGCCGGCAAATTCCTGCGGGAACAATTCTTCCCACCTGTGCAGATTTCTTTTTTTTTCCATAAAAAGCTCCTTGTCGTTTGTTGGGCTCTGCCAAAATCCGCCTTTGTTTTTCTCAAAACAGGAGCAGCCGTTTATAGAGAGTTACATAAGTAAAGTCGTAAAGCCGTGAGGCAAAAGAGATACAGTTGACGGCGAGTGCGCAAGCACAGCATTAAGACAAGGCGAAAAGCGCAAGCGTTCTGACTATAACCTTGCCCGGAGCTGT
>DAOQVZ010000116.1:0-8253 GCA_035341815.1 bacterium | reverse complement strand
AGAATTCAGTTTCTCTTACAAATTTCATAGGCGCCGGTTTTTACAGCCATTATATCCCTGCCGCTGTGGACGCCATAAGTTCCCTGCCCGAGTTTTATACTGCCTATACTCCTTACCAGGCGGAAGCCTCCCAGGGATGGCTGCAGGCAATCTACGAATACCAGACAGCAATATGCAGGCTCACCGACATGGACGTGTCAAACGCTTCCCTTTACGACGGGGGTACGGCACTTTACGAAGCATGCATGACAGCTGTCAGGACAAACGGAAGAAAGAAGATACTTGTCGATGCCGGCGTGAATATAATCTACTGGACAATGCTGAAATGCTATACCTCGAACCTGTCGCTCGAAATGGTTAAAATCCCCTTGAAAAACCTTAGGGCTGACAGGGAAAGCATTTGCCGGCATATAGACGATAAAACTTCAGCGATAATACTGCAGAACCCGAACTTTTTCGGATGCATTGACGACTTTTCCGATATAGCCGCTCATGCCCATAAAAAAGGGGCTGCGGTGATAATGTCAGTCTATCCAATTTCTCTCGGAGCCTTGAAGACTCCCGGAGAAATGGGCGTGGACATAGCGGTGGGAGAGGGACAAAGCATGGGAATCCCGCTCTCGTTCGGAGGTCCTTACCTCGGCTTCATGGCGGCGAAAAAAGAACTTGCCAGAAAGATGCCCGGAAGGATAATAGGGAGAACAAAAGACAGGCAGGGGAAAGACAGTTATGTAATGACACTGCAGGCAAGGGAACAGCATATAAGGAGAGAAAAAGCCACTTCAAACATATGTTCAAACGAAGCCCTCTGCGCACTGAGAGCCGTCGCTTATCTTTCCCTGCTGGGCAAGAAAGGTATCAGGGACCTGGCTTTCATCAACCTTGACAAGGCAGCTTTCGCCAAGGAGATACTGGAAAAGATACCAGGGGTTCTCAAGGTGGGAGAACCACCTTTTTTCAACGAATTCCCGGTTCTCCTGTCGATAAACGCAGACGAGGTGGTCCACAGCATGATTGCCAAGGGGTACATACCCGGCCTTCCTCTCGGAAGGTTTTACAAGGGAATGGATAATCACCTGCTGGTGTCAGTAACAGAAAAAAGAACAAAGGAAGAGATTGTTAAATTTGCAGAAAGCCTGGAGGCCGTACTATGCAACTGATATTTGAGAAAAGCCAGCCCGGAAGAACAGGGTTCAAGATACAGAACAAGGATGTCCCGGCAAAGGCAAAACTGCCGGAAAACCTCATGAGAAAAAGCGATATCGGACTGCCGGAAGTATCGGAGCTCGACGTGATAAGGCATTTTTCCGGACTTGCAAACATGAATTTCTGCGTTGATACTAATTTCTACCCGCTGGGTTCATGCACCATGAAGTACAACCCCAAGTTCACCGAAAAAGCTGCCGGTTTTGAAGGATTCAGCGAAGTCCATCCCCTTCTGCCCCAGCTGATGGGTGGCGGAGTTCTCACACAGGGATGCCTCGAGATTCTTTACAACATGGAAAAACTATTGAACGAGATAACCGGAATGGACGCCTTTACGATGCAGCCTCTTGCCGGCGCCCACGGAGAACTTACGGGCGCAATGATTATAGCGGCCTACCACAAGAACAGGAAAAACAGGAAGAGATACATACTGGTTCCTGATTCTTCGCACGGCACAAACCCTGCAAGCGCGGCGATTGCGGGATTTGACGTTATTGTCATTCCGTCCGACAGAGATGGAGTCATGGATATAAACCAGTACAGGAAACATCTGAACGAAGACGTGGCGGGAGTCATGCTCACATGCCCCAACACGCTGGGAATATTCAATCCCCGGATAAAAGAGATATGTGAAATGGGACACAAAGTAGATGCCCTTCTTTATTACGACGGGGCAAACCTTAACGCAATACTTGGGAAATTAAGGCCCGGAGACGTGGGATTTGACATTGTCCACCTGAACCTGCACAAGACTTTCGCCACCCCGCACGGGGGCGGCGGACCGGGGGCAGGTCCGGTAGGAGTAAAGGAACACCTGGCGGAATTTATGCCCATCTCAAAGGTTGTGAGAAGGGCCGACGGTACTTTTTGCCTCGACTACAATTATCCGAAATCAATAGGCTACATTGCCCCGTTTTACGGCAACTTCGGAGTTATAGTAAAGGCGTACGCCTATATTTTGATGCTCGGGAAATCAGGGTTGATAGACGTAGCGGAAAAGGCGGTACTGAACGCCAACTATGCAAGGGCAAAACTCACCGACTGCTACAAACTGCCTTACGACAGGAAATGCATGCATGAATGCGTTTTTTCAGCCGAGAAACAGAAGCAAAATGGAGTCAGCGCCCTCGACATTGCCAAATATCTTATCAGCAGAGGATTCCATCCTCCCACGGTATATTTCCCGCTGATAGTGAAAGAAGCCCTGATGATAGAGCCGACAGAAACCGAGAGCAAAGAAACAATAGACAGTTTTATCGAGGCAATGAAGGATGCCGCTGAACTGGCAGAGAAAAATCCCGGGATTTTTGCGAGTATGCCGGACAACACCCCCGTCCAGAAACCGGATGAGGTAAAAGCCGCCAGGGACCTCGACATCAAGTGGAGCAATTGAAATGAAAAAATGGAGGTTCATATATTCCGGGCACATGCCTCCTGCTGTCAATATGGCCGTTGATGAGACAATGCTGGACATCCATCTTGCATCGGCTACGCCCCTTTTGAGGATGTACGGCTGGAATCCCCATGGTTTCAGCCTCGGTTATTCACAGAACCCGGAAACTGTCCTATATACTGGAAAATGCAGAGAAGATAACATTCCTTTTGTAAAAAGAGCCACCGGAGGAGGAATAATCTTTCACGGGGACGAAGTAACCTATTCACTTGCCTGCTCCGAAGAGGACATAGGCTCCCCGGTTTCAGTTAAAGAAGCATACAGGCTAATCTGCTCATTTCTCATGGAAACTTACAGGGAATTCGGACTTGAACCTTATTTTGCCGTTGATAATCCAGCCAGGGAAAAAATAAAATCGACATTCTGTTTTTCCTCATTTGAAGATTACGACATACTCATAGAAGGGAAAAAGATAGGCGGCAATGCCCAGAAAAGAAAAAAAAAGGTCATCATGCAGCATGGCTCAATTCCCCTGAGCCTGAACATGCCTCTGGCCGGACGGTACGTAAAAGAACTCCTCTTGAATGCTGAAAGGAATTCCACATCCATGGAGGAAATTCTCGGAAGGGAAGTTTCATTTGAAGAATTTGCAGGTATCATGAGAAAAAGCTTCATTTCAACCTTTGATGTCCAGCTTGAAGAAAGACCTTTTTCGGAAGAGGAAAAGGCGCTGATAGAAAAAAATCTTGCCATTGTGAACAAACGTATATGAAAAATGCATAAGAAACTTACATTCCCCAAAAAAAAGATTAAATTTTCTGAAACAGTTGCCACAAAGAACGCTCTGAGAGAATTCCATCTCCATTCGGTATGCGAAGAGAGCAGGTGCCCGAATATAGGGGAGTGCTTCAGGAATAAAACAGCGACCTTCCTGATTCTCGGGGAGACATGTACAAGAAATTGCTCTTTTTGCGGCATAAAAAAGGGCAGTCCCGGGCCGCCCGACTTCGATGAACCTTCAAACGTGGTCAAGGCAGTAAAAAACCTCGGCATTCTTTACGTAATAGTAACAAGCGTGACAAGAGACGACTTATCCGACGGCGGAGCGTCATTCTTCGCAAAAACAGTAGAACTTGTCAAGAATATGGCCCCTGTGAGAAAAATCGAGGTGCTCATCCCGGACTTTCTCGGAGATGAAAAATCTATACGGACCGTAACCGAAACCATGCCCGACGTCATATCTCACAACATTGAAACGGTGCCTTCCCTCTATCCTCTCGTGAGAAGCATGGCAGACTACCGCCGGTCCCTCGGAGTGCTATCAGGAATAAAAAAGATTAACGGAAGACAGCTGACAAAATCCGGCATCATGCTCGGTCTGGGAGAAAATAAACAGGAAGTCCTCAACACAATGAAAGACATAGCCGCAACGGGATGCGATTTCTTGAGCATAGGCCAGTACCTGGCGCCGAGTAAAAAACATTACAGGGTTGCCAGGCATACCCCAGCTGAAGATTTCATTTTCTATAAGGAAAAAGGCGTGGAAATGGGATTTAAACACATAGAAAGCGGTTACTACGTAAGAAGTTCATACAACGCCCACAACTACCTCGAAACCTTGGTGTAAAAAAGAGGGAATATATATCTGCTCGTTTTTCACTTGATAAATTTGAGAATCCCGGCCCTGTCCAGGAGCCAGCCTGTGGGGGCCCAGGCAATCCACCCTCCCCTTTTGGGAGCCCCGAGGTTAAATCTTATTGTATCAGTTATATGATAAATATTCAAAGCGGAAAAAGGTATTTTCCATTCAGCCGTCCAGTGATAATCCTCCTCGTTCAGCATAACCGCCCTGTATTCTATGAACCTCTGAATATATTCTACCGTCTTGCGGGGCATACCGAAATTATTCTTCACTTCCAGCCGTCCGTCCGGATATCCCCAGAATATATATACGGGACCCGTATCAATATTCTTCTGCCACCACCATGTGGCAGGACTGTATATCCCCTCTATTGCCATCTCGTTCAAAATCATGGAAGGTTTTCTTTGACTTTCATGCATACCCTCCCTGAAAGGATTGGGCCCGTTTTCGACCGCAACGTAAAGATATTTATCATCGTATAACATCCACGCATAGCTCCTGTCTCCAGGTTTGTCTCCACCCACATTCTTTTCTATTATCATCGCCCTGTTTTTCTCCAATCCTGACCACTCTTCCTTTTCAAGCCTGCCGTCTATTTTTATCTCAGAAGTTTTCCTTTTTACCATAAACCGGAGATCCGGAACAAAATCCGGCGCAGGCTGTTTACTACCACGTTCAGGCGGCAGGGATTCCAGTTTCTCAGGCTTATAGTACTTGCCTGCGGGAATCCTATCCGGCGGCCAGCTTGCACGCAAAGCGTCCTCATAAAGACCGATTTTCTCAAAAGGCACCGGTTCACAACCCGCAATACCGTATGCGGGAGAACCCGGCCTTATTCTGAAATCCCGGTTTCCGGCATCAACAAAGAGAGGGTCACAGCCATCAAGATTATCCCTTATAGTATTGCCTTCGAACAAATCATCAGTAATTCTCATAAACTGTCCACCCGTATTTATGTTTCTTTCTATGAATACCTCTTTGGGCCAGCCGATATGTTTATTCTTTTCCTGGTGTAGTATATCCTTCATCTGTGGATACCTGGCACTCCACGGAGGCTGCCTGTACCCTATCTTGTCGAGGAAATTATCGCTCCACTGCTTTACCCTGTAAGGATCCCTCAACAGATAGCTTCTGTTGCCCTGATGTATACCCAGGCGGTTATCCACAAAAATATTATCTTCCACCCTTGAATAAGCTCCGTGGGTAAACATCGCCGACCCCGTACTTCGATAAAAAACGTTGCCTGTCATTGTCATGCCCGCATTCAGGGCATCAATATATATGCAGGTTACCCCGGGATTGTCATAAGGAACAACCGAAGAGTGTTCTGTTATATTATGAACAAAATTATACCTCATAACATTACCCCTGTTTAAAAGGGACCTCGGAGCTCCGTAAGTATATATAGCCCCCCCGTCTTTCCCCTGGTGCATAATGTCATAAATTTCATTATACTCAATTACATGATTATTACCGTCAAACATAATCCCCGCATAGGGAGCGTCTGATACAAGGTTGTAACCAATTCTAACACCCACTCCGGACGCAACAACGGCAAACTTTCCTCCCCCATGGCTGAACCTGTTATACCTGTAAATATGATTATTCTCTATGCAGTGCCCCGAAGGAAGAAGATTAAGCCAGTTGCCTCCCGTAACGCGGATTGCACCTTCTCCCGTATCGTATATATCGCAGCCAACAATGCCGTTTCTCCAGCCGTCGTTTATTATTGCCGCAAGGTTGCCTGTATTCCTGAGAGTGGAGCCTGCAACCAGAGTGTTTGTGCAATCGTCAAGGGTTACGGCGTTATGCCAGGTACATTCAAGAGTCAATCCGAAAACTGCAAAGTTTGAAACGGATTTCATTTCCATAATCGGGGCATCAAGCGTGGATGCTATAATCTCTCTGTCTTCTATCCCGTCAGGCGGGTAAAAATAGAGTTTGCCCGCATCCCTGTCCACGAAAAATTCACCCGGGATGGAAATCTCTGACAGCATATTGTAAAAGAAATACGGAACATTCTTTCTCACAGGCATATCATAAGCAGGATAACTTTTCGCATGCCTTATATCGGGGGCCAGGTTGACTATGCGATTCTCCGTGTCTATCTCAACCACCTGGGTATGTATCTTGTCCCATGGCCAGTAAAAGTATCCCACCGTCCATATATTATCCTCTTCAGCCCATCTTTCAGGCCTGCGGCCGGAATACCTGAACCTGCCTTTCTGGAAAACATAATCGCCCGAACCTCCGTCGCCGCCGGGAGTGACAAGGTCGCTGACAATCGCCCATTCATAATCCGGCCAGCGGGCAAGGGTCATAGGCATGCCATTGCAGAAAAGCTCCATAGCGGATTTATTTATGAAGTCGTAAGACTGTCCCCTGTTCACAAGATTTCCATAAACGGTTATACCCTCTTCTTTCAGGTCCGATACCCATACCTTTCCTTTTGCCTCCCCGGGTAACCTTTTTATTATGGCAGGGTCATCAAGCGGTTTAAAATTGGTCAGCTGTTTACCCCCTATTATCCTTGCCTTCTCTCCGGGATAATTCCGGTATACCACGGGTGCATTTTCCGTACCCGAGTCTTCTTCCTCAAACACCAGACCCTCCGTGAGAAAATATTTTCCGCCCCTCAGATAAACAACTATACCACCTTCAGGCAGTCCCTTCTCTCCCTTTATCCTCCTTACCTCGTCCCGCGCCTTTTTTATCGTGGCGAACGGTTTATCTTTGGTTCCGGGATTGCTGTCACTACCATTCAGAGCAACATATATTGAGTATTCAGGGCTGTTTATCCATTCTATACGCTTCTCCCGCACACTCTTTTCTGCCTGCCCGTCTTTAAGCCCTTCCAGCGCCTCCAGCCTGTCAACAAGCTCCAGGCGGTGGTTCTCATGCGGATAGTAAGAGCTGTCCTGCGCTTTTAAAAGTTTAAGGTATATATCTCTCGCCCGGTTGTATTCTCCCGCCTTTCTGCAGGTATCTCCCGCATAAAGTTCTGCTTTAAATGCGTGGTATTCCTGCACACCTTCTCTTTCTTTTATCTCCGAATAGAGCCTGCGGGCACTCTTATAATCCAACTGTTCCGTATAAACTTCCGCCTGCCTGAACAACCCGTATATATGGTAGTTGGCTGTCAAACCGGGAAGAGAAAATATCTCACTGTATGTTCTGTGGACTTTACCGTAATTTTTCTCAAGACGGTATGTTTCGGCTATATTGAATAAGGCAAGCTCCCTGCCGTACAAGACTGACTGCATATCCTTCAGCTTACCGTATTCCGTGCGTGCAGAAGCATAATCCTTTGCCTCTATATGCCTGTCAGCAACATTAAATATTTCAACTGCAGGATTTATTCCGCTGCTGCCCAGCTCCGTTACCTCCTTGCGGCTCAACGCCCTGTTATATATTGCCAATTCGTCTATGTCAAGTATTACAGAACCGGTATTGCCGCCAGCATAACCAATCCTTAAATAATCACCTCCGCCTGAAGGGATATAATTGCCGACGTATTCCTTTTTCCCGACAAGTGTTCCGTTCAAATATACCAGCATAATTCTGCCGTCCCAGACTACAGCGAGATGATGCCATACGTTATCCGGTACGGGTATATCACTCATGACCTTCCCGCATCCGCCAGGCTGCCCCAAACAAAAACGCAGGGTGTTGTAATTATCGTAAACCGTCGCTATACTCCAGCCTCTCTCCCACCCGTCAACCGACACTATTGAACCTTCCTCTGCCATACTCGCCGATAACAGGCTTCCAGCTCCCTGCCTGCGAAACCAGACACTTGCCGTAAATTGCTTTCCCTTTATATCAAGGGCTTCCCCCTGGTACCATCCCCGGTCTAAACGCACCGCCTTCTTGCCTTCCACACGTCCGTCTATAACCTTCAGGTCATATACAGGCTTATCCCCGTCACGGTAAGGCATGAAAACAAGGTCGGCATCGCTGCCCTTTATATCTTTTATCACACTCTTGCTATCCTTCACATCCTCAAACGTGT
>DAOQVZ010000115.1:0-8283 GCA_035341815.1 bacterium | reverse complement strand
TTGCATGTAATGGGTGTAGGGTGTATCCACGAGTACTATTTTTTCCGCTGAAGAGAGGACGGAACAGTTAAACAGCATGTCTTCTCCCAGCGAGATGTCTTTCAAAAACCTGTTATTGCCCTTTTTTACAATGTCTGTTCTGTACAGCTTGTTCCATACGTAGCCGATTCCCAGAAGGTGCTCGTTGGCAGGCAGTGGCTTAACGCCGTTTTTCGAATAAATGCCATTGCTCAAAGAGACTTTCCTGGAAAATTCTAATTTCCCGTTGCAATCAACAAAATCCGCATAATAACTCCATATAACTGCATCGACGTTTTCTCTTTCGGCGATTTTAACTGCATTTTCAATAGTTTCTGCCTCAAGGTAATCATCGCTGTCAAGAAAACATAAATATTTGCCTGTAACCTTGTGCATCCCGGAATTCCTTGCATCGGAAACTCCTCCGTTATCTTTATGTATTACTCTTACCCTGCTGTCTTTACGGGCGTATCCGTCGCACATCCTTCCCGATGCATCTGTTGAACCGTCGTCAACAAGTATTATTTCAAGGTTTTTATACGATTGCCCGAGCAAGCTTTCACTGCATTTCTCAATATATTTTTCCGCGTTGTACACGGGTACAATTATCGATACCAATGGTTTTTTCATCCTGCAACCTCTTCCATAAGGGCTTCGACTTCCCTTACAGTGTGCATCGTGTCAAAAAAAGCAGCTCTCTCCCGGGCTCTTTCCCTGTAAAACGATATCCTGTCCCGGTTTATTATAAGCTCTTTCATGCCCAGGTAGAGGGCTTCCTCGCTGTTTTCTACCAGTACCCCGTACTCGTTATTATTCCCGAGGACTTCCTCCGCCCCGGACACCCTGGTTGAAATGACCGGCACTCCCAGTATTATGGCTTCCGAGATAACCGTGCTCAACCCTTCGGTCAGGGATGAGCATACGAAAAGGTCTGCCTTTTTCAGGTACGGATATGGATTGACCTTAAACCCGAGCAGCTTTATGTTATCTGAAAGGCTGTTCTTTTCTATATACCTTTCAAGTTTGTCCTGTTCAGGACCTTTGCCGAGTATGAAAAGGTTGAAGCGTAATCCTTCATCAAGTAGTTTCCTGCTGATTCTCAACAGCCGTTCGTAGCCTTTCTGCTTAGCAAGTCTTCCCAGCGTTATGATGTTCAGGTTATTTTGGGGGAATAAAAAATCATTTGCAGTTATTTTTGAAAGCTCAAGAATCTGCTGGACATTATTTGTGTTGTATCTTGTCACAATTTTTTTATCCAGCCCGTAAATTTTTTTGAATGATTCGCTTACCGTTGCTGAAACCCCAACTATTCTATCATAGATGTCAAATATTCTTATTATCTGTTTCCTGGAAAAGAAAATTCTTCCAAGGCTTGAATATTGCATATCTATATGCAGCCATGCGATTTTCTTGATATTCTTATCGGGACAACCAGCCAATATTTTTGTGGGAGCTCCGTGCAGATAGGCGACCATCAAGTCGTAATTTTCATTCTCTATAAACAGTTTATAAAGAATCCTGGCAGGCATAATCTTGAAGAACAATGAAACTCCCCTGAAAGATTTCCATCCGGATTCAATAAGCCTTATTCCTTTCTGGAGGTATTGCCTGTTTATCCCGGCATTGAAGAGCGTTTGTATGGTTATGTCATACCTGGTTCTGTCAATATTGTTTACAAGGTTTACCAGTACTTTTTCCGCCCCTCCGCCACCGAGGGAATTAACCAGGAATAGTATTTTCATGGGATTTTTCATTTTTTATATCGAAGTTTTTCTCAGGCAACCTGAGTCTTCCGCCAAGTTCAAGGTCAAAATTTTCCGGCTCAAATTTAAAAAAGCCGCTCCCCGGGAAAAAGGTTATTTCTCCGAATATCACCTTGCCCTCTTTTTGATATAGGTCAACCCTGGCGAAAGGAAAGGCAGACGATAAATCACCGGCTATCTTAAGCATTTCATCCAGGCAGGAAGGTTTGCTTACGTTTTTTGGTGAACCCATTACCGCATATTTCTCTTTCATCATGTTCCACCCGGTGTCATAAAGATTTCCCTGGAATGTATTTGGGGAATAATCTAAAACCTGTATAAACTGTATAATGCCGTTGGTGCAGAAAAACTTGTAGTCAAAGGGTTTTCCCTCCGGTATGTCGAGGTATTTCTCGCAGATGAGCCTCGGTTTCATGTTTTTGTATACCCATTCTCTTCCATAATAGTAAAGGTTCTGCCTGAGCCAGCTTTTCATGACAAGTTTCCATCCCTTCCAGTCGTAAGCAGACTTGTCCCTGCATATTATGTTCCATCCCGAACCGTGGGTTGCCTTGAGAACGAAGTTTTCTGGCAGTTTATCGATGTCTATCTCGAAGGGGTTTTCATATACCCCATACAGGGTATTGAGCAGGTGTCCGTATCCCAGCTTTTCAAGGTATCCTCTCACCTCGAACTTATCCGCGCACACGGCCATCCTTTCGTCCCTGTAATAGAGCTTTAGCCACTGGAGTTTCTCGTTGAAGGTTAACGGGTTTTCAAGGTTTGGCTCTCTTCCATAAGATTTCCTGAAAAGAAGCCTTATGTATTCTTCATCGCTGTACATGCGCATCTTTTTTTCAAAAACGAGCCTCTTCTTTTCGTTCAGAAGGAAAGCCAGGTAAGGATTTTTCTTTATGAACCGGACCCTGTCCTTTATTCTCTCCTTTATTGTGGCTTTCAGTTTTGCCATATGGAGCTCCTTCAGTTTTGCTACCTTGCGAATATAAACCTGAAATTGCGCAACTCGGGTGTTTTACTTATTTCCACGTACCAGAAAATGGCGTAGAGCCCCAGGATAAACAGCTTGAGCAGAAGGGCAGACCTCTTCTCAAAACATGCCAAAATTTTTGGCAGTGCAAGCGGCATGAATACGCCCGTGTATCCTGTTACTCGCATAAGGTAAGCGCTGTTCATGGTTCCTACCTTGAGCATGGCGGTTATGATAAGCATGTTCATGTAGAAATTAGATTCAGCATCCTTTCCATACACTTTTCTTACCATGAAATACAGGAGTATCGGCGCCCACGAAGCCGCAACTCTCAGGGAGTTTACCCTCCTGGTCATATAGGGCAGAGTTGCTGCAACTTCCTTGTCGAGCAATATTTCTGATATTTTGAAAAGGACGTCGTAGGAAGAAATCATGAAAACGGTTATGGCAATAAGCATTGCCCATTGCCTGTAATCTATCTTCCTGCCGGCAATAAAGTATATCGGAAGCATTACAAATGCGCTTGAATGGAAAAGCACCGCCGCCAGAACTACCAGCAGGTATTTCCAGAACTCTCTTCTCATCATGAAGCCGCTTCCCGCGAATATGACGGCCGTGGCAAGGCTCTGGCGCATGCCGTTGAAAGAGCCGTGCCAGGAGCCGCCGAATATGAAAAGCATGATGCTGAAAAGGAACATACTGCTTGATTTTGATATGTGCCGCACCGAAAGGCCGATGGTGATTAAGGATGCCAGAAGGAACATCGAGGCTGGGTCGTCGTACAAGTATCTTGATATAATGGAAATGGCCCTTATACCGAAGAGACCCAGGTTGGATATCCTTAAACTTAAGAGTTCATTGAGTGGCACCCTTGAATATGACCAGTACAGCTGGGAATATTGCTGGTAATCTGTTCCGACCTTCCACCTGAGGCCTGCGACAAGGAAAAGTGCAAGAAATGCAAGGAATACGAACATGGAGCTTGCTTTTATATTCTGAAGCGGGTTTGCGGAAGGCGCATGTTCGGCAACCGAGATAGGGTTACTTCTTGTATCCTGCGCCAGAAATGCCGTTACAAACACAAATACCAGTGTAAGGTAGTAGACGTGCATATTTTTTCCCGTTATTGAAAAAGGTTCCTTCCATCTTCACGCTGGTTTCTTTTTGCGGAATCTCTGGTTATGATAGAGATGCATTATCCTTCTCGGGGTCAACCCCGCAACAATGGGCTTGAAGGCGAAAGGATAGTATTTAAGGGGGAAACGCAGAAGATGGAATCCGTACAGTCTTGTCCTGACCTCGTACATCCTTGACTTAAACGTCCTTTTTTTAAGGTCTGAAACGCTTTCCCTTACCATGTATAGGGGTTCCCGCAGGTTGTAACCATTGTATCCCGCCGCGAAGAATCTGAACCACAGGTCGTAATCCTGTCCTCTCTGTGTCCTTGGAAGCACAGTGTATCCCTTCAGGTTGTCAAAAACTTCTTTGCTGGCAACTATGGTCGCGTGGAAGAAACATGGGCCTGACTTCAGGTCGTACCTTGATGGAACGGCTTTGGCTATCCTTGGATCCCTCTGTCCGTTTTCGTCAAAAGGTATCATTCCTGCGCCCACAAGCTCGTATTCCGGGTGGGATTCGAGAAAAGCCACCTGTTTTTCAAGCCGCCGGAGAAGTGATATGTCGTCCCCGTCCATGCGGGCTATGTAATCTCCCGATGAAGCTTCAAGACACCTGTTCAATGAATAAGCAAGCTTGCGGTTCGTATCATTTTTCAGCAGGATTATTTTATCCGGATGCCTGCTTCTGTAAAATTCCAGAATGGCAGGGGTCCCGTCTGTAGAAGCGTCATCGCATATAACAAGTTCCCAGTTGGCGTATGTCTGGTTTATAATGGATTCGAGGCTTTCTGCAATAGTCTTTTCGCAGTTGTAAACTCCCATTATCACGGATACTTTTTTTGGGTTGTTCATAAATATACCTTAACAAGTTTTATAAATCGGCTTTGCAGCTGATAGTTTATAATTTCTGCCCCCTGCTGTCAATAAGTGAGGGCTAACGGTATTGGTATCCTTGAAGGATAGTATTTTACAATTCAATGGTGTTGGGCTAAAATAATAGGGCAGTATTATTGCCTGTGGGAAAAAGGGGAAAACCATAAAAAATGAGAAAATTTGCCGGCAGTGTCTATAATCCGTCGCATAAAAAGAGGTTTCTTTTCTTTTTCTTCATGGATATTCTGATAATTACTGTTTCGCTCTATTCTGCGTTTTTGCTCCGTTTTGCATACCAGCTCCGTTCTGAATTCCTGATAGGCAGACATTATATGATAATGATTACCCAGGCTTTCCCGATTTTCCTGGCTGTCAAATTATCAGTTTTGGGTTTGTTCCGCATATACAGGATTACATGGCGTTACGTGGGCGTGCATGATTTGGTGAATATTGCCAGGGCGGTTGCTGTTTCACAGTTTATTTTGATACTGGTAATCCTTTTTTTATTCAACATCAAACTTTTCGATATGCTTAATTTTGATGCTTTCATAGGGTTTCCCAGGAGCATTTTTATTATTGACGGGCTGATATCTTTTCTTTTGCTGGCAGGTCTCAGGATTTCCAAAAGGATATTCCTTGAGGTTCTTGGCAAGGGGCCGTGCAAGAAGGGATTGACCACCGTAATCGTGGGCGCAGGCAATATAGGGGAGACGGTGGTAAGAGATATGATAAGGCAGAGATTTGCAGATTACTATCCTGTCGCTTTTCTTGATGACGACAGTGAAAAGATTGGTTCTTACATACACGGGGTACAGGTAACGGGAAATATAGGTTCATTGAAGGAAACTGTAAAGAAACTGAAGGCAGAAGCGGTTATCATAGCTATTCCTTCCCTCAATTATGAAAAATTACGCTGCATATACAGTTTGGCAAAGCAGAGCAATGTAAGAACGGTCAAGATTATCCCAAGTATGCATTTGCGGCAAAGGTCTGAAATAAATATAAAAGAGTTCAAAGACATAAGCATCGAAGACATTATCGGGCGCCAGAACGTAACGGTTGATTTCGAACAGATAGAAAAATTCCTGAAAGGGAAAACAGTGCTTGTTACCGGTGCAGGTGGGTCTATAGGGTCTGAGATAGTCATGCAGGTATGTTCTTTTAAGCCCCGGAAGATAATATTGCTTGATGCAGATGAAACAGAGCTTCACAACATGGAGATGAAGATAAAAAGAAACCATGCCTCAATTTTCGAGGATTCCGGGGGATTGGATGACAAGGATATTTACGGCAGGGTCTTTTTCGTGGTGGGAGATATAAGGGATAAAGAGAGGATGGAATCGGTTTTCAGGCAATTCAGACCGCATGTTGTATTTCATTCGGCCGCATATAAGCATGTCCCCATGATGGAATCGAATCCCGGCGAGGCGGTCAAGGTAAACATTTTCGGGACATATAATCTTGCTAAAGTTTCGACGGATTGCGGGGTTGAAAAATTCGTGATGATATCCACGGACAAAGCTGTAAGGCCGACAAGCATCATGGGTTCAACCAAGAAGATAGCCGAATACATATGCAGTGCTTTTGATAACGCAGGATATGGGAAAGCGGATAAATCAAAAGATTCAGGTTCCGCGGGCACAGCTTTCATATCCGTTCGTTTCGGAAATGTGCTTGGCAGCAGGGGAAGCATACTGCCCCTTTTTCTGGAACAGTTGAAAGAAGGGGGCCCTATCACAGTTACACACAAGGATATGAAGAGATATTTCATGACTATCCCCGAAGCTGTTGCACTGGTTCTTCAGGCGTCCGTTCTGGGAAAGGGAGGGGAAGTAATGGTGCTTGACATGGGAGAACCTGTGAGTATTGTAAGACTTGCCGAAGAATTAATCATCCTTCACGGTTTGAAGCCTTATGAAGATATAAAAATAGAGTTTACGGGAATCAGGCCGGGTGAAAATCTTTTTGAGGAAATACTTACCAGGGATGAAGTAGCTACAAGGCATGAAAAGATTTTCATTGCCGAAAATATAAACAAATGTTCCCTGGTTGAAGTGGAAAGCATCATAGGAAAATTTTGTGATGCATTGAAGGGTAACGGGCAGGATAAAGCCGGCATAAAAGAACTGCTTGACAAATATTCGTAAAAGTGCAGTCTTGCCATTAGTTTTAGTTTCTGTAAATATTCCATTGTTTAATATATAAAAGGATAGAAGGCGGGAAGACGTAATGCTGAAATTCCAACGGCCCATGGTTTGTTTAAGATTAAGATACAGATACTCGTTTTTGAAAATACACTTGACAAAAAAAATATATGATGTAAAATAGTAGTTAGATAATTTTTAAACTGAACCTCTAACTAAAAGGAGCTATATAAATGGTTAAGAAAGGCAGGTTTGTAAAAATTTCTTTTTTTTGTGTTTTCTCTTTCCTAATTATTTCTTCCGCCTCCTATGCAAAAGAGCTTAAGGTTGGCGTTGTTGATGTTGAACAGGTATATGCTTCCTATGGCAAGGCAAAAGTTTCAAGAGAAGGAATACAGACCAAGAAAGAAGCAAAACAGATAGAACTTGCCAAGAAACAGACAGACCTGCAGGTGTTGATTGATGAATACAATAAGAAAAAGACAACGTTAAAAGAATCGGAGAAACAGGATTTCGAAAAAAAGTTAAGAGACCTCAGAACTGAAATAATTACTTTTACCAGGCTGTCCAACGAACAGCTTACCACGGAAAACAGGCAGCTTGTACAGTTAAGGCTTAACGAGATAGCGGCAGTAATACAGGATTATGCGAAAAAGAACAGTTACGACCTTATGGTTGACAAAAAATCACTGCCGTTTTTTTCGGATGCTTTAAACGTTACAGGCGAAATAATAAAAATCTTAAATAAATAGTCCCATAAAACCAAAAACAGGAGGGAATAAATGGGAGTTAAAATAAAGATTACAGTTTTATTGGTTTTTTCTTTTTTTGTAGCCGCGAATCTTTTGGCAGATTCCGAAAAAATACACACAGGACTTACTGAAGAGCCCCAATTACAAACTACACCGCTTCCCGAAATAGTAAAACCTGCAAAACCCGAGCTGAAACTCGAGGCAGACAAGAAAATAAAAGTTGAGAAGTTCCTCATAAGCGGGAACAAGCATGTAAGCACTGACGAATTGCTTGATTCTATCAGCAGATACAAAGGCGAAGAGTTGTCTGTTCCGCAATTGCTTGAACTGGCAGATGTTCTCACCCGCAAGTATTGGGAAAAGGGATACGTGACGTCTTTTGCCTACATACCTGTCCAGAAAATGGAAAGAGGAATTCTGGAAATAGAGGTAGTTGAGGGAAAACCGGGGAAAATAATTGTTGCTAACAACAGATATTATACTACCGAATTCATCGGGAACCATCTTGCCCATGTTTTGGATACCGAAATACTGGACAACAGGGATTTGGAACGCGGGCTTCTACTACTGAACGAATATCCAAAGCTTAACGTCAAGGCGACTCTTACCAAGGGTGAGGTTGCCGGTACTACTGATATTATAGCCGAT
>DAOQVZ010000114.1:3753-8314 GCA_035341815.1 bacterium | reverse complement strand
ACTGAGCCCGCGGCTACCAGTTTGATGGAGATCTGTCCTCGGCGTTCTTTGCGGAGGACGGTCCTCCGTCTGCAAAACACCGGAGGAAACCATGGCTGACTACAATATAAAAGATTTCAATGCAATCCCTGACGGGAAAACTCTTAACACGGCTGCAATCCAGAAGGCAATAGACGAATGCCACGCAACGGGGGGAGGCAGGGTTGTCTGCGGCGGCGGTTGTTACATGACGGGTGGTCTCATGCTTAAAAGCAACGTTGAATTCCATCTTGAACATGGATGCAGGCTGCTTGGAAGCGGAGACCTTGCCGATTACACTGACCTCACAGCTCCCGGTTTCATAAATAACGCTGATAAAACAGCAGAGAAAAGCAGCAGGGCACTCATAATGGCGGTTGGCGCTGAAAACATATCAGTAACCGGGCAGGGCACTATTGACGGAAACGGGCTCTGCTTTTACAGGCAGGAAGACGCCGACCCGAAAGGAAAATTGCCCAAGCCTTCCACCCAGCGTCCCAGGATAGTCATGTTTTACGGGTGCAGGAACGTCCGTTTTGAAGATATCTCATGCATTGATTCCTCATGCTGGACATTCTGGCTCATGAAATGCGGGGATGTCAATATTCACAGGGTAAAGATACGCGGCAACTCAAAAATGAGGAACATTGACGGAATAGACATAGATGCCTGCCGCAATGTTCTTGTCAGCGACTGCATAATAGAAACAGAGGATGACTGCATTGCCGTCCGCTCCATTCAGAAGATGTATGATGAACCAGCAGTATGCGAGAATATCACGGTGACCAACTGCGTTTTCAGGACAGAATGCAACGGAGTACGCATTGGCTGCCCATCCGATTCCGTGATACGCAACTGCGTTTTCAGCAACCTTGTAATAGAGGGAACAAGCGGCATAGCCGTGCAGAATCCCAAAAGGTATCTTTCAGAAGGCAGCACGGGCTGTGCCGATATCCACGATATCTCTTTTTCAAACATAAGAGTAAGGTGCAGCCGTTACCCCGTGGAAATATACGTGGAAGAAGGTATAAGCCTGAAAAGGATTTCTGATTTCAGCTTTTCAAACTTCACCGCAAGAAGCGGCGGTCCCATTTTCGTTCAGGGCAGCAGCCAGACAATCGTAAAAAAAATAAATTTCAGCAACATGCAGATAGAAACGTCCGGAAAGGATGCCTGTATCTGCCGTAACTGCGAAGGAATCGTGTTCAACGCCATCGAATTTTCCAACACTCCCGCTGTTAATGAATGAGTTGTTTGGAGGTGCTGGAAACCACTGGCTTGTCATCCTGAAATGGTTCTGTTCAGGATCTCAAACAAGACCCTGAGCCCTTCCAGGATAAACAGAGACATCTCAGGGTGACAAATAGTTTAAGTTTATAATTCTAACGGGACAGGTTCCACTTTTACTGTCATGCGAGGAAGCTTGCCCCGTTTTACGGGGCGTAGTTTGCGACGCGGCAATCTAACGCTTTTTGTCGTTGCGAGGAGCGAAGCGACGTGGCAATCTCAATCCTCACAATAACACTGTGGCGCTTTATCATAGTATATCGGAGTGAGCTTTTTAATAAGTGGAGCAATTAACCCAAAGGAACCCGAAATGAAAGAATTAAAAGCCATAAGCCCTCAAGGGAAATACTGCTTTTTCGGATATTACGACAAGTGCCAGTGGGACGAGAAAGAAGAGTATCTCCTTTTCCACGAGGTCGCTTTCCAGGACAGGCTGCCCTTAAAAGAAGACAGGGCAAAAATCTGCCTGATGGAGGCGAAGACGGGCAAGGTTGAAATAATAGACGAGACCTGCGCCTGGAACTTCCAGCAGGGTGCCATGCTCCAGTGGCTGCCGGGCCAGAGGGTCCTTTACAATTCCGTCAGGGACGGCCGGTTCATCAGCGTAATCCGCGACATACACACCGGAGGCAGGAAGGAGATAGGCCGCCCTGCAAGCACCGTATCACCCGACGGCAATTACGCCGTAAGCATAAACTTCGCCAGGCTTGCCACCTGGCGTGCCGGTTACGGCTATGAAAGCCTGCCCGACCCATGGGCAAAGGAAAAATGGCCGAAGGATGACGGGGTATATTCCGTTGATTTAAACACGGGAGATTACCGTTTGATAATTTCCCTTGAGAGACTGCGCGGGCTGAGGAATGAGGACGATGTGCCGCTTTCTTTCGGACGCATCAACCATACGGATTTTGCGCCTGATGGAAAACATTTCCTTTTTCTCAACAGGTGGAAAAAAGAGGCAAAAATCCCGGGCGGTAAAACAAGGTTTTTTGTCTCGGACCTTGAGGGTAAAAACATGAACGACATGGTTGACACTTACCGTATATCCCATTTTGCATGGAAAAATGAAAGGGAAGCCATAGCATGGATGGATTACAGGGGAAAGCAGGGATTCTGGCTGGTGGATACAGAGACAAATAATGTAAGGTTTCTGAGTGAAAAAATACAGACTCTTGACGGCCACTGCAGTTATTCAAAGGATAAGCGTTATATCCTTCTTGATACCTATCCCCTCGAAGGGCTGAAAACCGACAGGGACGGGTTTGTCTATCCAGACGGCTACCGATACCTGAAGATATTTGATACGGCAGAAGGAAAAGATACGGTTCTCGGAAAGTATTATTCGCCTCCTCTCATATCGGATGTCATAAGGTGCGACCTTCATCCGAGATGGGGGCGGAAACATGATAAAATATCCTTCGATTCCATACACGAGGGTTACAGGCGCACATACTCCGTATCCCTGTGACTCCTCTTTAATTACATTTGTAGCGGTGCCATTTATGGCACTTCTTTTTGACCCTGTTTATAAAAAATGAAATACCGAAAATCTGTGCGAATTAAAGGATATGATTACAAAGCAGATGGATATTATTTTGTAACCATATGTACTGCAAAAAGAAAACCCTTGTTAAGTACCTGCAAAAAAGACGTGGAAGAGATAATATGCGATCTTCCAAATAAATTTAAGGGAATAAAGATAGATTTCTATAATATTTTGCCTGACCATATTCACATAATATTTATTTTTGATGGTTCTAATACTACACTCAGTAATGTCGTAAGAACTCTGAAAGCACTGGTAACTATAAAAACGAAAAACAGGCCTTTTTGGGAATGGAATTACTATGAGCATGTGATAAGAAATGAGGGGGCTCTTTACCAGATACGCAAATACGTGGAAGAAAACTCGGCAGACGAGAAAATAGATTTTAAAAAAATTTATAGTGGCATAAATGCCACCGCTACAAAAAAAATAACATAAAGGAGTAGTGTTTCTTTTTTCGTTTTTGATGTAGCGGTGTGATTTATCGCACTTTTTTTCGCAGCCTTTGGTGATCTTATAGACAATTTATGCCACTTCAACTGTCGCATAAATGCGACCGCTACAATAAAGATTCCGGCAGACTGGGATTTATCCCACGTCTTATATTGCCTTTGTAGCGGTGCGATTCTTTTTAAACAACAAGGAGTTTCCAATGGAAAAGAACTACAAACCCGATTTCAAATGGGGCAAAGACGAAGCAGGTAATCCCTGTATAACGGACAACGGAAGTATAGCGGCAAAATTTTACGGCGGCACAGACAGGCTTCCCGAAGACAAAAGCGCCGCCCTGCGTCCGGTTTCTCTCCATGCCCTCCGTCTTGCTCCCGGCGGACCTGCCATGATTGACGAGGGAGAAACCTGCGGGCCGCTCTGTCTTTCCTGGCGCAAGCATCTCATATTCAACATGGAAGTTGAAGAACTGAAAACAGATGATACCGATCCGGAATGTTTCAAACTTTTCGTGAGAACCATGGACACCGCTTTGCGACTGGACCGGCGGGACGTGAAAAACTATAAACCCGGCAACATAATCGAAGAAACCTATCTTGAACTGTTTTATGATGCCGTCCTCGGAAGCTATGTATACGATGTCCGCACATCATTAAAAATTAAACCCGGCCGTGAAGAATTTGTTCTTGCCAATGACCTCAGGGGGTTGGAGTTCGGGGACATCCTTCCTTCCGGCGCTTTTGACAACTTTCCGCCGCTTGGCGACAAGAAATATACCCATATCGTTTACAAGGGAGCAGACGGCAGGCTTTACAACCGTCCCCAGAACAGGCACCTGGGGCCAGACAAGAGGAACATCTTCTATTCCCCTGACGGCTTCCTGGCTTTCGTGGCCGAGAAACACGGAAATCCCGTCGTACAGTTTCTTGACGGAAGCGGCTCCCTTCTCTGGAGCGAAATATGCTGGGCAATGTACGACGTTCATTTCAAATGCAACAAGGATATGGAAATCCAGCATATAAAGAAAGGAATTCCTCTCGGAATAAGGTATAAACTGTACTCCGTTTCCCACCGGGAGGCGGAACACATGCTTGCTTCTTCTTCTCCCGACCCGGTTCTCAGCCATCCCCTGGTTAGGTGTCCGGTTTTCTCCGGCCGGGAAACAAATTATTTTGAGCCGTCGGAAGAATACCTCAAGCCTTCCGACAAGTGGTTCTGGCAGATGAGCGAGACATCCTGCTTCTGGGACTGGAAGACGGG
>DAOQVZ010000114.1:0-3653 GCA_035341815.1 bacterium | reverse complement strand
CATATCCGCCAGCTGTAAAAAATCATCACTGTGGAAGAACTGTAGTCGTCTTCACTGAGCCGGCTGGAATCCCCGGCAGCTTTAGTGAGCTTGCTTTGTAGCGAAAGTATTCTGGAAGCTGTCCTCCTTCGTTAAAACTACGGACGGATGAAATTTATCCTGTGAGGGACGGGGGTTGACAGCCTGTTCTTCAGGGTGCGCCGCAATTCGCTTTTTGTAGCGGTGGGATTTATCCCACTTCTTTTTATCTGTCATCCTGAACTTGATTCAGGATCTCATTTTTTTCTTTGCGAAGGACGGTCCTTCGTCTGTACCAAACCGGCTGGAATCCCCGGCAGCTTGAGTGAGCTTGCTTTGCAGCGAAAGGATTCTGGAATCTGTCCTCCTTCGTTAAAACATACAAACATCCCGGATAATCAAAATGGCAAATAACGACAGGGAAATACTCAGGGACCTTGCAAAACAGTATCTTGAAATATCCTGCGACCCCATACAGGATGTCCGCAGGGATTTATGGAGAAGCCACAACAGCTTCGCCAAGACACTTCCCCTGATATATATAAGGGCATTTGCCTGGGGAGAGATGCCTCAATCCCGGTGTATGTGCCGGGACCCATTCTTCAGGCAACATGAAAATCGTTTAAGGTCGCTGATTTTCTGGAGCACATTCAAAGACGATTCTGTTTTCAATCCCTGGATAACCGTAGAGTCCGTGAAAAAATGCACTGACTGGGGTGTGGAAATTACAAGGCATACCTCCTCGGAATCAAGGGGCGCTTTCAAAATAGATTATCCTATAAAGGTCCCCGAAGACATGGAAAAACTTGCAATGCCTTTCCATGAGATAGACGAGGAAAAAACCGAACTCAATGTCCGCAGGTTATCCGATGCCATAGGCGATATTATAACAATAGATATTAACCGGGCTCCTTTTTATACAATGTGGGGAGGGGATATTTCAACCATGCTCGGATATTTCAGGGGAATAGAAAATTTCATGATTGACATGGTGGATAATCCTTCCTGGCTTCACGAATTGGTAAAGTTCTTTTCAGACGGTGTTTTGAAAACCCACGATGAGGCTGAAAAAGCTGGAGACTGGTCTCTTTCCTCCCACCAGAACCAGGCCATGCCTTTTGCCGGGGAACTGCCGGACCCGAAGGCCAACGTGAGAGGAGTGAAAAGAAACCAGCTGTGGGGGTTCATGGCGGCACAGGAATTCACGGGAGTCTCTCCGGCCATGCACGAGGAATTCCTCCTGCGCTACCAATTGCCCATTCTTGAAAAATTCGGGCTGGTCGCATACGGCTGCTGCGAAGACCTTACCAACAAGATAGAGATGCTGAGGAAAATACCAAACCTTCGCAGGATAGCCGTTTCACCTTTTGCGGATGTCGGCAAGTGCGCCGAGAGGATAGGAAAGGATTATATCCTTAGCTACCGTCCGAGTCCTTCGGACATGGTCGGCTACGGGTTTGATGTGAAACGCATCTCGTCCATTCTTAGAAAAGACCTGCTTTTATGCAAAGATTCCCACGTGGATATAACACTTAAGGACGTTGAGACAGTGGAAGGGGATCCCCTGCGTATAAAAAACTGGGTTAGAGTTGCAAGGGACGTCATCTCTGAAATCTTCTAACCCCGTCCCCTGCAGTCTCAGGCTTCCTTTATTACCATTGCGAGCCGTATTGTGGCGCGGCAATCTCTCCCTGTTTGTCATTCCGGACTCGATCCGGAATCTCAAAACGAGATCCTGAAATAAATTCAGGATGACAAAATGGAGTGTTTCCCTGTAGCGGTGCCCCACTGAGCCGGCTGGAATCCCCGGCAGCTTTAGTGAGCTTGTTTTGCAGCGAAAGCATTCTGGAAGCTGTTTATCCCGTGAGGGACGGGGGTTGACAGCCTGAAAGAACTGTAGCCGTTTATACCATCCGGTACACCCTTCAGCCTGTGCCGGAGTGAGGACGCAGGCTTATCTTTCAATCCTGCAGGAACCTTATTCCAAGCAGTCCGCATAGAGCTCTGTAATCCTGCGTCCTGTCTCCGTAAGATATAATGTAATGCTGGGACATCACGTTCTGTATGAACCTTTCATTGCCCGAATCGAAATCAATCTCCAGGCTCGGCAGCTGCGGCGCCGGTGGCGCCCATCCCGCTTCTTCCCACTTCATGGGGCTTCGCGCATTGCCCGCCGCCGCGTGGAACACGTATTCCCCTGCGCTGGTATCAAGCCTGGCGACAGTTACTCTGCCTGTTTTCATCTTTGAGACGTTCAAAAGCCCCTCTCCGAAACTTCCGAAAGAGTTTGGCAGGATGGTTACCTTACCGTCAACCACGTTGGACGGTATGTAGTCTGGCACTCCCATGAGTGCGCCTTTTTTTGTAAATTCATAAAATTCAAGGTACGGCGGCACTTCTCCGGTCAGGAAGCGTGTTGCTATCTGCGTAACGGCTCCCATTGAATCGTTTTCAGGTATAGAGCATATTTCCATCCTGTCGTGCAGAAGCGTCATAGCGCCGGCAGGGGCAAACTTCATCAGTTTCTTGACTCCGTCCACGTCGCTGTAGGAAACCGCGCTGTAATTGCGCTCCTCTATCTTTCTTTTGAGAGCGAGATAAAATTTCGCCGTATTGTAAAGGGTTTCTTTCTGCGGTTGCTTCTCAAACTTCCAGTTTTCCTTCATGTGGTCAATAGCGCCCTTTATTTCTTTCTCTTCCAGTTCCTTCATGTACTGGTCCAGCTCCATCAGCTCAAAGTGTTCTATCTCCACCCCTGTTTTTTCCTTCAGCTTTACCGCATCGTAAAGGGTTCCGTAAAGCCGCATGTCCCTGTATCCCGCCATTCCGGCCATTGCGCCCCTCAGTTTCCTCTCCGCGTATGCCGCCCTTGCAAAAGAGAGTATCCGCTTTGATGGTATTTCTTCTCCCGGAATATTTACCGTGTAATTGAACCGGAATTTCATATCCTGCATTGTTTTTTTCAGAGCGGTGGTTCCGGCCTGCGCCGCCGTGGTAACAAACCTTCCTCCTTCAAAATTTCCCGTGAGCCCCCATAAAAGCATGGGACTGTGCCTGAAAGGCTCTATCGCCCTTATGACCGCCCAGGAAGGTATCCAGCCGGCAATGCAGACCACGAGAAAATCAAAATCCGCTCCGCGCAGTTCTCCCGCGGCCCTGTCTGCCTGGCTGCCGTCCGGCACGTCCGAAACGGGAGTTGCGCTTTTCACCTTTATGCCCAGCGATTCAAGCGATTTCACGGCCTCCCTGCACTTATTTTCAATAATATCCCTGGGAGTATTGACCTCTCCGAATCCCATAAACCCTGCCCTGATTTTATCATCCATCGTTTTCCTCCCGGTAAAAGTTCTTTGAAACAGCGCTCAGCTTCCTGTAAATCCCGTAGAGTTTTTCATACTCCTTTACCGCCCCGTCGTCGGGTACAAATGTCCTGCCCTCTCTGGACATCATTTTCGACGCCTCCTCGCAGTTTGCGAATATCCCCGCTCCCGCGGCAGCAACCATTGCCGCCCCCAGGCATACTGTCGCGCTGGACATGCTGGTTACGATATCCCTTGCCGTCACGTCAGCTTTTATCCGGGACCACAGGCTGCTTCTTGCCGCGCCTCCCAGTGAAATGATTCTCCCGGCTTTTA
>DAOQVZ010000113.1:731-8322 GCA_035341815.1 bacterium | reverse complement strand
CTCTCGCTTTTTCTCTTGCCTTGGTCAAGGCAGGAAGAAGCATTGCCGCCAGTATAGCTATTATTGCTATGACCACCAGAAGCTCTATAAGCGTAAATCCCTTATTCCTTTTCATTCTTTTCACCTCCTTGTTAATTGAGACGATATCTGCTATGTTTTTAGGCAACAACCAATTTAAACAATACTTTGCGCTTATCTCATTTAACTTCTCTCCCTCCGGGAGATGTGACATCATATAGAGCAAACATTGTTCACTGAGGATTTACATGTATACAATTAAGCTTTTATCAGAATAATATCAGATATATTTTATCTTGTCAAGTTTTTCAGGCTTTTTTTTGCAGGCTGTCATTTAAGAATTAAAACCGGACAAGTCTGAGAAGGCGGGTGAAAGCATTCTTTCATAAAGCATATCCTGCAGTTGTTAAATCAAACTTGACAATTTGTGAAGGCATGTGATAAAGTCTTAAGGATAAATTAAACTTTCAAATCAGGATGAGTTTCAGCCCTCTTCGCATAGTGTGCAGGCGGGTTGTATAATCGGGAAACTTTAAATAATGAGAAAGAAGGTATTTCTGCTCGGGATAATTTTTGCTGTTTTTGTTTCCCTGATTGACCCCTACCTCATGATATTTAAGCTTCGCGATGCCCGTTTTACCTTCCAGTACTGGTCTCCGGCAGCAATCTTTGTCCTCTTTTTTTTGACTGTCTTATCCTGTTTGCACCGCCGCCTTGAGTTGAGCAGTTCAGAGCTGCTTTTTGTTTTCATCATGGCAGCCTCCGCATCTGTACTGCCGAGCCTGAATTTTATGACCCCTCTCCTGACTATACTGACAGGCTTCAGGTATTTTGCCAATCCTGCCAACCGCTGGTTGGAAATATTTGTTGAGAAAACGCCTTCTGCCGTTATGGTTCAGGACGAACAGGCTTTGAGATACTTTTATGAAGGTCTGCCCAGGGGTGAACCCATACCTTTTCTTGCATGGCTGCCTCCCCTGACTTTTTTCCTGGTTTTTATGCTTATCTTCGCTTTTTTGAGCATATGCCTGATGGTTCTTTTCCGTAAACAGTGGATGGAGAAGGAGCGTCTGATATATCCCTTGATGATACTGCCGCTCGAGATGGTCAGAAGGGAAGGCAAAAGCAGGGTTCCCATCCTGTTTAAGAACAAGCTGTTCTGGTTGGGAGCCGTGTTGGTTTTCAGCTATTATTTTATTAACTGGCTTTCTATTGCAGCTTCAGGTACTGCGGCTTTCAAACTGATAGGCAGAATATTCCTGATGAGGTATTCGGTACGGCTTGCAACAAGAACCCACTTCCCCATCATAGGGCTTTCTTATTTTCTCCCCTGCAGCGTATCCTTGTCTTTCTGGCTTTTTTTCTTTTTGATGGCAATACAGAACGGGTTTTTGACATTGAGCGGTTTCAGGTTACCGGGGGTAAACGAGATAGGCGGGGGCACTACTGCGGTCAGTTCTTTTCAGTGCGCGGGGGCAATGCTTGCCCTTGTCTTTGCCCTGGTCTGGCGTGCCAGAAAACACTTGAAGGAATGCTTCTGCAAGGCTTTTAACCGCAGTTGCGCTGTTGACGACGGGGAAGAGATACTGTCTTACCGTACGGCAGTATTTGGACTGATAATAAGCTTTTTGCTTGTGCTGGCATTCATGAGGTATTTTGGCATGTCCTGGTTTGTTTCCTTTTTCTTTCTATTCTTCACGCTGGCAGTCTTTCTGGGATTGACCCGCATTGTGTGCCAGACAGGACTCCCTGCGGCACAGGAAGCGTGCAGTCCTTCTGCCTATACTTCCTACCTTTTACCTCCCGGTATTATCTCTCATCAGGGTTATGTGGCCTTAGGTCTGCAGTACACATGGACCACCAATGTTACCAATTCGGTAATGGCTTCGGCAGCACATGCATTGAAGGTTCAGGAACAGGCCATGATACCCCGCAGGTTAATTTTCGCAGGCATTATAACGGCAATCATAGTTTCCTATATCGCATCAGCCTGGATGCACATATATGCAGGTTACAGGGTTGGTGCCATGAATGTTGCTTACTCAGGACCTTTTTACGGACAATTTTTTTTCAAGGGTTCCATGGCTAATTACATAGATACCTTTGTGGTTTCCAAGATAAACACTCCTCTCAGCAGGGAAATAATTTTTTCCCGGTATCTTTTTACAGCCCTGGGGGTATTTATTATGGGTATCCTGATGTTTTTTCATTCCAAATTTCTCTGGTGGCCCATACACTATATCGGGTTTCCAATAGCTGATTCCGACGCTTTACGGGTCTACTGGTTTTCTATCTTCATTGCCTGGTTAATAAAAAAGTCAATACTGCGTTTTGGCGGCAACAATGTGTACAGGAAAAGCATCCCTTTTTTCCTTGGAATTATAATGGGACATATTATCTGGGTATCTACAGAGGTCGTGTTAAACCTGGCTTTCCAAAAGACAATATCCACCGGTTGGTTTGCCAGGTAATCTGATGGGCAAATACCGGATGGCGGGTTGACAGGGCAGGTGCTTTTTTGCCAAATGAAGAGGTTTCCGAAGCAGAGGCCGAAGATATTCGTTTCCGTTCTATGAACCGTGCAGAAAAAAACTTGACAAAAGTAAAGCTATATGATAACTTTGGATTAACAATAGTTATATAAGTAAAGCGATTAATCAAAACTCTGCAACAAGTATGCGGAGCAAAACGATAAATCAGAACCCCTCACCGTGAAAGCTTATCAGGGAAGGGTTCGGGACAAGGGAGGTTGCGCGAAGGGGCGTCTGCCTCACGAACCTTAAACAGCTGGGACTTACACTGAATATGTATGCCCAGGACTGGGGAGGATATTTCCCATACCATGACCATGCTAACGTTCAATCAGTACCCAATATTTCACTGGCTTTGCTCACGGGGCAGCTTGACCCTACAGATGATGACTATGAAAGTACAAGGTATGTTACCGACAATAAGCTTTTCATCTGTCCCAGTTCAAGGGAAGAAGCATCTCCCAGTGGCATTTCAGGATGCGCTTAAAGCGGAAGGGGCTACAGGAGAGGTTCCTGCTGATCAATGGTGGATTGCCCATGACGATTTCACTCTTGAGCGGCTTATAGCTCCGTAAATCCGGTTATTGTTGAGTCTCCGGACTCCATAATTTGCTTTTTGAGATGGGGATTAAATGACATCAATTAGATATACGGTGTTTTTGTTTTTTATTTTTTTGTTTTTTCCTGCCCCGGCTGTTCTGAAAGCCCAAGGTAATGAAAAAAAGCCAGATGAAATATCTCTCGTTGAAACAATATTCAGAAATGGCGATATTCTCATAGATTCCAAGGATTACAACGGCGCCCGCAAAGAATACGCAAAAATCAGGGATATGAAACAGGTATCCCATGCCGCAGAAATGGTGTTGTTCAGCATAGCGAAGAGTTATCGTCTGGAGAAGAACTATGCCGCCGCCCATAAGACCTACGGTGAAATATTCAACATACCCGGTTTGACTCCCAATTACCGCATATACGGATTATTCCTGGAGGCGGATTTATACATGGAGCAAGGGGATTATGAGAGCGCGCGCAGGTTGTACTCTGAGATAAAAGAAATAAAGAGAGCGCCGGACAACAAACGCCGGCTAAAGCCCGCGGCTACCAATTTGTTGAATACTGGTAGTCGCACCCTTCAGGGTGCGCATAAACATCATATATTCATGGCTGAACTATATACAGGAGACACTTACAGGAAGGAGAGGAGATACAGGCAGGCGCGGGGTATATACGAGAGGCTTTTAAGACAGCAGGATAGTTCAGTTTATCCCAACGAGAATTTCCGTCTGGAGGTTTCGGACAGGCTGGAGGCGCTGGAAGGTATGAAAGACGGGCAGGAGGAGAAAAGCATACGGGAGAAGCGGGCTGAGTGGGTGAACAGACCGAAGCAGGTAATATACGTATCATTAAACGGAAATGATGGCAATCCGGGTACTGAGGAAGAACCTTTTGCCACGATAAAAAGGGCTCAGGAAGAGGTGCGCAGGATAAAAGCCGTAGGGATTCCCGAAGGCGGAATAGCTGTATACCTGAGGGGAGGGAAATATTTTCTGGAAGAAAGCATAAAATTCAAAAAGGATGATTCAGGGAGAACCGGCTCCCCCGTGGTATACAGAAGCTATCCGGGAGAGGAAGTACGGCTTATAGGTGGCAAACAGCTTTCCAATTTTAAACTCCTTGATGAGCCGGATATATTGAGACGTCTGCCTGAGGAATCAAGAGGCAAGGTGTGGGTCTGCAACCTGAAGGAAGAAGGGATAGACGATTACGGACATCTCCGCAACAGGGGTACTTCTTACAGCGGTATTGACACGGCGGCAATGGAGCTTTTTTACAATACCATGCCCATGAACCTTTCCCGCTGGCCCGATGAAGGATGGGAAAGGGTTTTTGACCTTGTTACTCCCCGGGGAGACGGAAAGGTAAGCGATTATTTTTTCCAGAAAGGCAGGTTCAGGTATTCGGGCGACAGGCCGGGCAGATGGAAAGAAGAAAAAGAGATATGGGCGGCGGGATACTTCATGTGGCCCTGGGACAAGGTGCATACACAGGTAACAGAAATAGATGCCGCAGAGAATATAGTTTACCTGTCTCCTGACATGAGGTGGTGGCCGGGATACGGGTTATATCCTATGCCGGTGGTGAAGGATACCCCTTACTATTTCTACAATATCCTTGGAGAACTATCGAAGCCCGGGGAATTTTACATAGACAGGGAAAGCGGAAAGCTGTATTTTTATCCGCCCGGAGAAATAGATGGGAGCGAGGTAATGGTTTCAACCCTCGACGCCCCAATTATCGAGATGAAGCAGGTCGCAGATTTTCTCCTGTTTGGTTTGACTCTCGAATGCACCTGGCATAGCGGAATAACGCTTGAAGAATGCAAAAACAGCATGGTGGCAGGCTGTGTGATAAGGAATACCGGAAATCTCGGAGTGATATCGGAAGGCGGTTTCAACAACGCTATTGTCGGCTGTGATATATATGATACCGGCGAAGGGGGAATACTCCTCGATGGCGGGGAATTGAGAAAACTCATACCGGGCCAAAATATCGTGGAGAATAACCACATATACAGGTTCAACAGGTTCAGCCACGGCGGGGGAAAATACGGTATTACATTATCAGGCGTAGGCAACAGGGTTTCACATAACCTCATGCACGATTCTTCTTACACTGCCATATTTTTCAGCGGCAATAACCAGGTTATTGAATATAACGAAATATTCGACGTGATGAACGAGGGTCGGGACGGCGGCGCCATATATACCCACTGTGGTGCGAAATACCTGATGAACCGCGGTAATGTAATGAGGCATAATTTCATCCACAATATAACCGAACACTCTTCTCCCCTTAAAACCCACCAGGTAACGGGATTATACGTCGATTCGCTTAATGGCGCCATGACTATGGAAGGCAATATCTTTTACCGGTGCACGGAAAGGGCGCTCTTTACCCACGGGCCGGATACACGTATAGCCGACAACATATTTGTTGACTGCAGGGCAGGGATAACCCAGTCGAACAGGACTTATCTCCTGAGGGAGGAAAGCAGGGTCAAGCTCTGGAAGGACAATACCCTTGATACCATACGCCACAGATTACCGCCATGGAGCGCGAGGTATCCGCAGGTGGGTGGTATCCTTGGCGGTAAGCCTTACGGGGAACCTGTAAACGTCGTGATAGAGAGGAACATTTTATCCGGAACCCCGCCGGCAAAGATTTCAGGCGACTTTATTTACGAGTCAAACAGTGTGGAAGAAAACCTTGAAGACAGGGATGCATATTTCATTGACAGGGGAAAAATGGATTTCCGGCTGGTTCCAGGTTCTCCTGTTTACGGGAAAACAAGTTTCGAACCAATGTGTTTTGAGGATATAGGTGTCTATAAGGACTTTCTGCGTGCAAGCTGGCCGGTGAAAAGAAGCCCTGCAGGAAAGTATTACAAGGCCGGCTGGAAGGCCCCTGCGGAAGACGTATCTGCAAAGTTTCCCCAGTTAAAGAGGGTCAGCAGGGAGAAGGAATACAGGGTTGAGAAGCGAAGAAATCCCGTGAAGATAGACGGCGTGTTGAATAAGGATGAGTGGTTTGGGCTGGACAGGGAAAAGGCGATGGTTATCGAGGAAGAACATATTACCGGGGCAAAAAATGAAACCTCTGTGAGCCATGCATGGGTTACTTATGACAAAGAGAATATATACATAGGCATGGAACATATGCCTGACACATGGAAGGAAGGAATGTCCAAAGGCGCGCCTGTCATTGTACATGAATTTGCCATAGAGGGTGCCATAAACCAGGATACGTGGTGGTGGCAGGAGGGTGTTCCCACGGGGCCTTTACATGTTTTCACCGGAAGGCCGGATGGGAGATTTATCGTGCACAACCTTTTCAATATGCCTTCAGAAGTAATAATCAAACTTCAGAAGCAGGTAGAGTACGGGGCGGCAATGATTGATAAAGAAACCTGCCACTGGACAGCCGAATGGAAGATACCGCTCGCCCTGTTGAATGTCAATCCTGACAACAGTAATACCGTGAGGTTTAATATAGGGGGACCCAAGAGGACAGGCTGGTTTGCCTGGGTTGCCACGGGAAGCGCCATATGGCGTGTCGACAACGCTGGTATTATCACATTTGCCAGGTGAAGATTAAAACTGCATTCTCCTTGTTCAAGTGGATAACAAATATACAGTAATGTCCGGGAAATAAGGGAGGTTTGAGCATGAGATATGAATATGATGAGAAGGCGCTGCCTTCCGTACAATTTGAGAATCATCCGGAATGGGAAGAGATATACAGAAGCGCGTGGAAGATGGCTTTCAAGAATGTCCACTATCCGTCCGCTCCCGGATGGAAACCGTACATGGGCGCCCTCAACGACAGTAAAAATATCTGGGTATGCGATTCCAACTTCATGGTTTTCTTTACAAGGTATTCGGGAGGAACCCTTCCCTCGATAACGGACCTCGATAATTTTTACCGTCTCCAGAGAAATGACGGCTACATATCCATGGCATACAATCCCGAACCGGAAAGAGAGGCTTATCCTGGCCGCATAATGATGCCGATATTTGCCTGGACAGAGTGGGAATATTACAGGCTGAGCGGTGATTCGTCGAGATTCGAAAAGGCACTGCCTGTCCTGGTTAAGTATTTCGACTGGATAAAGGCAAACCGCAGGCGTCCCAACGGCCTTTACTGGTATGAAGACAGCGGTTCTTCGGGTCTCGACAACTCTCCCCGCGGTGGATACCCGTCCCTTCACCAGGACGGAAGCGATATATGTTTTGTAGACCTTGCCTTTCAGCAGGCCCTGAGCGCTCTTTATATAAAAAGGATAGCCGGGTTCCTGGGGGAGAAAGAAGTTGAGGAGAATTTTAAAACAGAATACACGAAACTTGCCGGTCTTATCAATGAAAAACACTGGGGTGACAGATACGGTTTTTATTACGACCTGAATTATAAGCCTGCAGGAGGAGAGTTTCGCAATTATTATCTTAACCATAAGACAATAGCTTCTTTCTGGGCGTTTATCTCCG
>DAOQVZ010000113.1:0-721 GCA_035341815.1 bacterium | reverse complement strand
CAGATAAACAACGGCTGGGCAAGATGGTTGAACATCTTCTGAATCCTAACGAATTCTGGACCATGAATCCGGTGCCCGGGCTTTCAAGGGATGACCCTAACTATGATCCTTTTGGCAATTACCACTGCGGCAGTGTCTGGTCCAATATGGACTACATGGTGGCATCCGGACTCAGGAGGTGCGGGATGCCAGATATAGCAAGGGAGATAGCAGTCAGGCATCTTACAGCGGTTGCGAAAGTGTGGAAAGACCCCGCCTGGGGCAATATATGGGAGGCTTATTCACCTGAATATTACAGGCCTTCATCTTCTTCAATCGGGCGTGTGGTCAGACCAAACAACGTGGGATGCACCGGGCTTGTTCCCATATCCATGGTGATAGAATTCATACTGGGGCTGGATTACGATGCCGGTAAGAATACTATAAGATGGAATATATCCGAAAGGGGCAGGCACGCCATAAGGAACCTGTCCTTCAACGGGCAGAAGGTATCTTTGACAGCCGAAGCCCTTGATATAAGCAAACCCGGACGTGTTGTGAGGGTTGAGAATGAAAAGGAGTTTGTTCTGGACGTGTGTTCCGAAGGGATAAAGATGCCCCTGCATAAACGTTTGTACCAGTTGCAGCCGGGACGCCACGAATTAAAGATAGGCTGATTTATCCAGCTGAGTTCAGGATGGGTATACCCCCGAAGCTTGAGTGAGCCTGTATGGCAGCGAAC
>DAOQVZ010000112.1:0-8454 GCA_035341815.1 bacterium | reverse complement strand
CGTATCCTATTCCATGGTTAAGCGATTTTATGCCGTAAGGTTCGTATATTCCCTTTATCACTATCATCGCAAGGAAAACCTGCAGTTCGGTTATACCTTCGGGATTTCTCGTAAAAAGGGGTTCGATGTATGGTTCACTTCCGGTTGGAATAACTACATCAACCCAGCTTCCAGGTATATCAACCCTCGGAAGATTATCCCTGACTTCCTTGACCTGCGCTATGACAATCCCCTGCCTGAAAGCCGTGGCTTCACATATCGTCGGCGTATCCTCCGTATTGTGACCGGTATAAAGGTTGCCGTCCCTGTCTGCAAACATGCCTGCAACAAGGCTGACCCTGGGAGTCAGGTCAAGAAAATACCTTGCATGGAGCTCGAGATATGTATGTATGGCGCCCAGCTTGATAGTTCCCGCGTCTATCAATTCGGCAAGCCGGGTGCTTACGGGGCCGGAAAATGCAAAATCAATCTTTGAGGCAATACCCTTCTCAAAAAGGTCAAGATGCTGGTTCAGAACAAGCGAGGACTGTACCATGTGAAGGTTATTTACCTTTTGAGGATTGAGTTTGCACAGTTCTCCCGCAAGGAAATCCGCCTGTTTCTGGTTATTCCCTTCCAGGCAGACCCTGTCACGACTGCAAATAACTTTTTCCAGAAGTTCAACGGTATTTTCCTTATCAACAATTTTGCTTGCGCCCTTCCTGAGATTGGAGATTTTCTTCAAACGGTTCTTTTTATCTTCCAGCAGCCTTTGATAAGCCATTTGCAACCCCCCTATAACTTTTTCTTCCTGAACCGGTTCATGTAATCCCTGTTTTTCTCTAACATCTCGTTGACCATCTTCTTTATCTCGCCGAGAGACAAAACCGCCGCGGTAAGGGGATCATAACATACGGAATGGTATATCATTTCCGCATTGCCCGTGAGAATCCCCTCCACGGCCATCTCTTCCACAGACACGCTTATATTGTTCAAAGCGGCGCACTGGGAAGGCAAAGCGCCTACATGCATGGGATTGAAACCCCTCTTATTTGCAAGAACAGGAACCTCAACGCAGGCATCTTTCGGCAGGTTTGTTATGATGCCGGTATTTGGCACGTTCCCGTTGAAAAGAAAAGGAGTTCCACCCAAATATGCGTTGATAATACTTGCCGCATACTCATTCCCGGTCATTTTAATCGCCTTCTCGTCCATTTTCTTTATCCATGCTTCCATCATATTTTTCCAATCACTTTTTCTTTTAAGATATTCTCCCAGGATATACCCGTATTTACCCGGATTCCATCCCGTACCATGGGTGCAGTATTTTTCAATCAGGTCCGGCCTTTTCCTGAACCACCAGTTATACTCGGAATTATGGCCGCTTGATTCGGTAACATAATACCCGAGGGCAAGAAACATCTCGTTCCTTACAATCTCATGTCTGTATATTTCCTTTCTCTTCACTGCCTTGTGTATGAGCGGATATGCGTCTTTCCCGTACTTTTTGAATTCCAGATACCACGATTGGTGGTTTATCCCCGCACAGATATAGGTTATACGCTCCATCTCCACCCCAATCCAGTTTGCAAGCATCCTTGCTGTACCCTGCACGCTGTGGCATAAACCCGTTACTTTCACCCCTGTTTCTTTCTGCATGGCCCTGCATAGCATTGCCATGGGATTTGTATAATTGAGAAGGACGGCATCGGGACACAACTTTTCCATATCCCTGCATATATCAATCATTACCGGAATGGTACGAAGCGCACGGAAAATGCCCGCAGGCCCTCTTGTATCCCCCACGTTGATATCCACCCCGTATTTCTTAGGTATCTCTATGTCGTGGCGCCACACGTCAACGTCCCCCGAAAGAATGGTGCATAAAACGGCATCCGCACCCTTGAGGGACTTCTTCCTGTCGGTAGTTATCTCCAATTTTGCAGGATATTTCCCGACATCAATGATATGCTGGACGCACCTCCTTGAATATTCAAGCCTTTCCCTGTCAATATCCATAAGGCTTATGGTGGCATCCTTCATACTCGGAAATGTGAGGATATCCCTTGCAAGACCTCTTGTAAAAACCAGGCTGCCCGCTCCTATGAACGTTATCTTTGCCATTTGTTCCCCTATACTTTTTTTCTTTTGAAACCAGGCATGAAACTTTTGTTTTTCTCAAACATCTCATTGACCATCTTCCTTATTTCGTCGAGAGATAAAACCGCCGCTGTAAGGGGGTCGTAGCATATGGCCTGATATATCATTTCCGTGTTGCCAGTAAGAATCCCTTCCACGGCCATCTCTTCCACAGCCACGCTGATATTGTTCAAAGCGGCACACTGGGGCGGCAGGGCCCCCACGTGTATGGAATTAAATCCCCTTTTATTTACAAGAACCGGCACTTCAACACAGGCATCTTTCGGCAGGTTTGTTATGATGCCGGTGTTGGGCACGTTCCCGTTGAAGAGGAATGGTTCGCTTCCGAGATACGCGTTTATTATGCTTGCCGCATACTCATGCACCATTCCGACAATGGATTTCGCATCAGTTTTTTCAATCCAGTCCCGTACCAGTTTTTTCCAATCGGTTTTCCTCTGCAGGTATCCTTCCAGGATACGGCCGTATCTTCCGGGATTGGGTTTGCCGTCCTTTTCGGGAAAATACTTTTTAATAAGCTCCTGCCTTTTCCTGAACCACCAGTTATACTCGGAATTATGGCCGCCTGATTCGGTAACGTAATATCCGAAAGCGAGAAACATTTCGTTTCTTACGGGTGAAAACCAGTAATTTTCTTTCTTATGAATAGCCTTGCGTATAAGCGGATATGCATCTTTCCCATCTTTTTTGAACTCTAAGAACCAGGACTGGTGGTTTATCCCTGCGCAGAGATAGGTTATACGTTCCATCTCGGCCCCTATCCAGCCTGCAAGCATTTTGGCGGTCCCCTGCACGCTGTGGCATAAACCCGTGACTTTCACCCCGGTTTCTTTCTGCATGGACCTGCAGAGCATTGCCATGGGATTTGTATAGTTAAGAAGGATGGCATCGGGACACAACTTTTCTATATCCCTGCATATGTCAATCATTACAGGAATTGTGCGCATTGCACGGAATATCCCCGAAGGGCCCCTTGTGTCCCCGACGTTTATGTCAATTCCGTATTTCTTCGGTATCTCTATATCGTGACGCCATATATCAACGTCCCCGGAAAGAATGGTGCACAAAACGGCATCCGCTCCCTTTAAAGCCTTTTTCCTGTCGGTGGTTGTCTCTACCCTGGCAGGATACTTTCCCAGCCTTATAATATGCTGGACGCACCTCCTTGAATACTCAAGCCGTTCCCTATCGATATCCATAAGACTTATGGTGGCATCCTTCATTCCGGGAAATGTCAGAATGTCCATAACAAGCCTTCTTGTAAAAACAAGGCTGCCCGCTCCTATAAATGTTATCTTTGCCATTTTTCCCTTTACGGTTGAAAGCATTTTAAATACGGATTATCCTCTATCGTTAGCTTATTTTATCTTCAAACCGGGAATTTTCATTCCCGCTTTCCTTGCTTTTTCATAAGCTGGCAGGCCATCCATACCGCAGCCCGTCCACTCGTAAGAACGTCCTACCCCATCGCCGAAACCGCATATCTGTTTTGTCGATTTAATCTCTGTAAAAAGCCTGCGGTAAAGCTCTATAGCAGGCATGACATCCCCGTATTTCATGTCAAGCTTCTGCAATACGTCGATATCTTTTTTCTCGTCCCGCAGGGCCATTGAACGGCCGCCAATGCAGATTTTTTTGCCAGGAAGATAAGACTTGCATGGAGGACAAACCATGCAGGGCCCTTTATGGAACTTGACGGGTATTTTTGGATTTCTGCGTATTGCGTCTATCGCTTCATATAGATTATCCGCCGCTATAGGACCGTTTCCCTTGGGCCCCTCGGAAAAGCATGCCATGCACATGAGATGGTGAGGCCTTATGGAAAGTATTTTTGCGCTGTACATTTTTGCCGCGGAAGTTTTCTTTGCCCTTGCGCAATCATCATCCGTTCTTTCTGGAATAATTGAAGACAAACCTTTCTTGCGGGCAGATTCGTAATTGCCGCTTTCAGCATCTTTACATCCTTTCCAGACTTTGGAAACTTTATTTCCATAACCGCAGATTCCCATGCTTGATTCAACCGTTTCAAGAAGTTTTGCCATCAGGAAGCGCACTGGCATGGTTGTTCCAGGGACAAGACCCATGCGCTGCAGGATATCAATATCCCTTTTGACATTATAAAGCTCTCCTTCCGGCGTATCATCATTTTTCCCGGGATTCTGGTAGGAATAGTTGCTGGATACGTTGCAAACAAGTGTTACCGGCATATCGGGATTCCTGGCTATTTCACCCATGATTTTTTTCAGCTTCCTGTCTCCTGCAGTCTTTCCGAAACCGCCTTCGGACTTACAGAAAATACACATAAGCTGGTACGGCCTGATTTTCATGTATTTTTCCATTATCATTTTCCCCCTTTGTTTAAAACCGAAGGCTTCAGCCTTTGGCAGCTACAACAGTAGCAAGTAAATCTCCCTTGTCCGCATAGGGATGCTGGGCGGCAAGGTCGACATCAGCTTGCCTCCTGTGGCATCCGTATGTATAAAGTCCCCCGTCCATGGGAGCCCTGACTTCTTCCGCCTCAAGGGTCTCATCGCTGAAAAGGGTGCCGAGTAAATCTCCTTTTTTGACCCAGTCTCCGGGATGAAGGCCGTTTTCAACAAAAAGCCCGCTCATGGATGCCTTCATCTGGACAGTCTCTGCTTTTCCACTGTACATGACAGGTTCGTCCATGCCTTCAAGCTCTCCGTCAAACATTTTAAGGTACCTGGAACAGTTGCTCAACATCCTGACACCCATCTTGATTTCCCTTTCCGAAAGCAGGTACTGCCCGGAAAACTCCATGGAAAAAGAAAGCCTACCCGTGGAATTAAACAGGGCACTCAGTGTGCAGGGAGGAGCAGGAGGTCCCTGCCTGGGGACACGGTCCACGATATGGATTCCCGGAAGGGCTGCCGCCAGAGCAAACTCTATCTGCTTTTCGTCATTGTCCGGAACGGACGCAGCAACAGTGAAACGACTCCAGCAGTGCATGTCTATATTGTGGGTTGCCTGCCTGACGAGATTCTCGTTTATTATATATGCCAGATGTTCAATCTCGTGGCCTTCGGGGTTGCCCGGCCATGCGCGGTTGATATTGTCTATCCCGTGGCCCTTGGGCCCGTTCGGTTCTGAATAGACATGGTGCCTTCTGTTCCAAAGAGCCGGAGGATTGCTGAAAGGCAGTAGAATTATCCTGCCTTTTACAAGTTTTTCCGCCGCAACTGGGCAGAATCTTCTCATCACCTCGCATCCGATTACTTCGCAACCGTGGAGGGCTGCCGTAAGCAAAAAGACAGGCCCTTCTTTCCCTGAGCTGATTTCCCAGTAAGGAAGATTGAATTCCCTGATATTTTTAACCTTAACCGCAATATTCTTCTTTTGCAATTCAGCCATTTTTCATCTCCTTTTGTATAAGTACTGGCGCTTCTTTAATTCTTCTACAATTACAGCCGGAGCAGACGTTTCGCTCACGGGTTGCGGGACAGGTGAAATCTACGCAACTTGGCAAAGAGCCTCGCCGTGTTCTCCCTGATAGATCACAGTAGAACATGACAGGGAGCCCCGGCTACTCATTGCCGCGTTTTGCTTGTTTCACAACTATCCCTTCGCAGTTCGCTCTTCGTCTATCCGACTCTTTGTCCCATCATTTGGGCAATCTAATTCTGCTACTCTATTATAAAGGAATTTCCATCTAAATCAAATAAGGTCTGCATTAAAATAATCACAAACATCCTTTGACAGGGAAGGTATTTCAAAAGGCATATTGCCCTGCCTTAATGATTGTGCTGCGTAATAACCGGCAGCAACACTGTAGCGCGCGGCTATGGCGGAAGTTGTTATCTTGCTTCCGTTCCTCACGTAATTTATAAATTCACCCAGTATGCCTGTATCCGCACCCCCATGTCCTCCTGAAACGGCAGGCACAAAATGTTCTTCATCCCCGAACGGGCTGTCATTACTCCTTTTATTCCACAGCCTTATTGTAGTACCGCCAGGATTGATACCGAAATTTTCGATACGGCCTTCGGTTCCTATGAAAGTATAATTGCGTCCGCTGTCCGGGGTATAATGGCACTGCTGGTAAGAGGCAAAAACTCCGTTGTCAAAAACCATGAGCATCATGCTTACATCCTCAACGTCTATAACCGGATTGAGTCCCTTCTGAGACATGGGCGGCCAGTTGTATGGAGACCAGCTCGCGTTTCCCCTTTCGGAAGGAGAGTGCCTGTCTGTTATCCTGTCGTACAGGGTAAGCCCGCCGACAGCCGTCACCCTCCTGGTAAATCCCCCGCATAGCCAGTGAAGAACGTCTATGTCGTGGGACCCCTTCTGGAGAAGCAGACTGGTTGACTTGGTACGATCCGCATGCCAGTCCTTGAAAAAAGCGTCGCCGCCGTAATTGACAAAATGCCTGCACCACGCAGCTTTTACTTCGCCAATCCTGCCCTTGTCTATCAGTTCCTTCATCTTCCTGATGACAGACATATGGCGCATATTATGCCCCATGTAAACCTTTTTCCTGTTCTTATACGCCGCCTCCAGTATCCTGTCACAGCCTTCAACCGTTATCGCCATAGGTTTTTCAAGATATATGTCCTTGCCTGCTTCCAGGGACGCCACGGCGTGCTCTTCGTGCATGAAATCAGGAGAAGTGACAAATACCGCATCTATCTCCTTTCTCTCAAGAAGCTTTCTATAATCTGTTGTTGCAAATACATTTTTTTCCCCGAATTTTTCCTTGAAGGCATTCAGCTTATCTTCATATGTATCGGCACCTGCAACGACATAAACCCCGTTCTCAGGTTTATGCACAAGCCAGCCCATCCGACCTCTTCCTCCCGCGCCTATAATTCCTATTCTTATCTCTTCAGCCATGTATTACCTCCTTGCGATTTTGTTCGGTTTTTTCAATCTATCTATCTTACTGCCTTTAAATTTTATGTCAAAATAATTTTTGACAAAATCCTGTTAAATGATACTATTTGTTTTAATTTACTTTCGTTGCAAAACCATATAAAGGAGATGAAAATGGATAACAGGGAAATCAAGATGAAAAAGCTTTTTTCCAGTGGCAACGCGGTTATCATTGCCTGCGACCATGGAGAATTCGACGGCCCCATACCTGGCATGGTCAACATAAGGGAGACTGTCGCAAAAATCAATCCGGAGGTAGACGGGATATTGATGTCTCCCGCAACCCTGAGGCATACGGGAGAATATTTTGCAAGGAAAAATGCACCGCTCGCAATAACCCGCCTCAATTGGGATACCGTCTACTGTTTTCACTGGAACTACAATGAAGCGCCTTCCGTGGAAGCTTTTTCCACACGGGAAATGATTTCCATGGGAGGAGAAATAGCCCTTGTTTCACTGACGCTTAAAACAGGCAGCGAGAAAACGGACGCAGAAAACGTGGGAATTTTCAGAAAACTCACTTCGGATGCCCACAGCTTTGGAATACCCGTCATAGGGGAATATTTTCCTAACAGAAGTGATTCCAAGACACCGGAACAGATGCATGAGGAAATAAAGATAGGGTGCCGCATAATGGCGGAGCTTGGGGCAGATATGATAAAAACCTTTTACACGAACGCTTTCACAGAGGTCGTGGAAGGATGTTCCATCCCCATTTTCGCCCTCGGGGCATCAAAACTTCCCACCCAGCTCGATGCACTTAAACTCGCTTACAGCGAAATAAAAGACGGGGCAAAAGGAGTGGTATTCGGGAGAAACGCCATACAGGTTCCCGACCCAATAAGGTTCCAATCAGCCCTTATTGAAGTCATCAAGAAAAATACAGACCCTGAATCTGCCGCTAAAAAATACAGTCTTAAGGATTGAGAAGGAGACTTATGAAAAAAATAATAAAGGTGGGAGTAATAGGAGCGGTAAAAAGAGGAAGTTCTTTCAAATTTGCCATTGATATAGTCAACAAGATGAAAGTCCAGGCGGTATGCGATATTGATGAAGAAAGACTTGAAGAAAAGAGGCTCTACTTTAAAGCAGCCGAGAAATACACCGACTACAGGGAGATGATAGAAAAGGCCGATATTAACGCAGTTATCGTTGCAACTCCCATGCCCTTCCATGTTCCGCAGTCAATAGCCGCGCTTGAAAAGAATCTTCATGTATTGAGCGAAGTGCCCGCGGGTGTTTCAATCAAGGAATGCAGGAAACTCGTAAAAGCCGCTAATAAATCCAGAGGCATATACATGATGGCAGAAAACTTCACCTACATGAAACCCAACGCCATTGTGAAAGAAATAGCAAGGAAGGGATTATTCGGTGAACTCTATTACGCAGAAGGAGAATATATCCACGAGCTTAAAGGACTCA
>DAOQVZ010000111.1:0-8460 GCA_035341815.1 bacterium | reverse complement strand
TGGAATGGCGGCGGTCGCCTTCAAACTGGGTCAGGGTATAGGTGAATTTTTTAACCGAGTTGGGCTCAAGTTCAAGGGTAAACTGCACCGTATCCATGTCGACCTTTTTGTATTCGCCGAATTCCCCCTGTTTGGCAAGTTCCCAGTACTGGTGCGGGAAATTCCTCATCACCTCGACCTTTGCAGGCAGGGAGCGATAGTTTGATACCTTTATTTCGTACGTTCTCTCTTCGTCCCATCCCGAAATATTACCGCCGGGATTATTGAAGAGGTAGTTTTTTGTCTTGAAATCCATCATTTTCACCTCAACCTCCACATCCTGAACTTTTCCCATATCAAGCTCCACCTTTTCTCCTATGGGGATATATTTGGCATTGTCAGCGCCTATGTAGCTGAGGTAATCGTCTTTGTCAACCTTTCTGAAAGCCTTTATCAGACCATCAGGAAGAGGTTCATTACCCAGTTTGTGTTTTGTATCGTTTGTAAAGGAGATAAACCTGTTGGCCGTTTGCCCGTATCTTTCTTCCTCGTACTTGTAAAAGTTTACCACGGGGATATCCGCCTGCCTGAGAGAAAGCAGTCTTTTAGACCAGCCGCTGGGAATGGTTTCAGTACCTTCTATGGTATAAAGGAAATACTCGGAGAGCCCTTCCTTTATAATCTCCTTGGGTTTTGCCGCAGATACCGAATCCATTGCACCGAATGCCATTTTCATCTCCAACATGGCTGACTCTCTCCTCGCTCTTGGTTGCTGTTCTGCCGGAGGCATAGGGAGAGGGCTGCCGTACGGGTACTGCCTTCTTGCAAGGGCTGCTATCTGGTCAATAAGGTTTATCTTTCCCACTATGACCCGCACCTGGGCATTTTCGTAGTCTTCACCGCTGTTGTTGGTTACCCTGACGTACCCTTCGAGTTCCATTGTCTTTTCATCAGTGGAAAGGGTTGCAATATAATAAGCGCGCCACGATATGCCGGACGTAAAGTAGTTTATTTCAACCGGAGCCCTGCCCGAAACATCGGATTTTATGCGCCACAGTCCGAGGTCCTTAACGCGCGGGGGAAAACTTAATTCCATGATGTTTATCTTATCCGCCATTGTTTTTGTAAATAGCTCAAGCGATGTCGGGTCTATAAGCGTGTTTGCCCATGAAAACTGGAGGTTATTATCTCCCCTGCTCAGTGTCAGGGTGCGGCTGTCTCTCACAAGGGTAATGTCGGCGGAGTTGTATATGGTCATCTGAACGCTGTCCCTTTCAGGAAGGGTCACAAGGTCTATCTTTGCCCAGAGTAGTGAAGAACCCGCCAGGAAGAGGAAAGCAACGAGATTGATGGTTTTGTTTTTCATCTTACGTTCCTCCTGTTGTAGTTGAATACCACGGTTTCTTTCCCTTGCGCCGGAATGGATACCAGGAATTTAATTTTTCCGGCGTCTTCCTTTTCGTATTTATGGGTGGTTTCAGACATGTCCCACTGTCCGGGTATGTGCTGAATAAGGGTAAGAACGGCGGGCTCGTCCCTGAAGTTTTCAATCTTTACCTGTATAATCTCTTCCGTATCATAGAGTATAACCCTGTTGTTCGTGTCGCGCCGCAGGTTTATCCTGTTATCCTTCATCTTATGCTGAGTTACAACGATATCTCGGCTGTCTCCTATAATAAGCTCCATTTTTTTGCCTGCGGGGGTATAGGATGCGTTATCTTCTCCCAGGAAGATAGTAGTACCGCTTCCGTCGTCCTGAAAGATACGCGTTTTGCCTCCCCACAATGCAAACTCGCCAAGTTCGGATTTCTTCTCGTTTTTTATCACGTAGGTCACGGGTATTCCGACATTGCCTTCAACCTTTGAAGGATCCCACGGAAGACGGGCGGCGTCAAAAGTAAAAACTTTTTCTATGGGTATGCTGTTCTTCTTCAGAAACAGGAGTTGTTTTGTGCCTTCATGCTGGACAGAACCTGCAAAGGGTTCTCCATAGTCAAGATGAAAACCCGCATTCTCAAAATCCTCTCCGGAGAAGTTGCGCAGTATGAGAAAAGACTGCATATCAACCTTTGTCTCTTTTTTGTCCGCCATGAATTTATAGGTCACAAGGCGGTCTATGTTGTAAAGTATGTAGCTTATTCTTATTTTTTCTTCCCATGGCTGGGGGCTGTTTATTTCCCAGACAAGGGCGTCTTCATTGGGCGGGTAACTGACGCTCAAAAGCGTTACTTCTTTGGGATGAGACAGTATCTGGATGCGTATGGAATCAGAGTCTATCTGCACGCCTTTCCACGCAAAATCGACCTTGTTTATACCCTTCTGGAGCAGAAGCACTCTCTCTTCCTCAACAAGCGTTGCGGCAGGATTGTCAAGCCTGACAACGGCCTTGTCCCTGTCCGGAAGGGCAACCAGTTTTATCCTGGCTTCTCCGAGACGGCAGGCAAGAAATGTCATCAGCAGAAGCGCTAAAAAAACTTTTTTTTGTCCCATATTTCCTCCTCGTTCCGTAGAAGGTTCTGCCAAACTCTGCTATTTTTTCTTTTAAAAATCTTTTTTTTACATGTTCAGTTGGCAACAGGCGAAGGACGGTCCTTCGTTTTTTGCCACGAAGGACCGTCCTTCGCAGCCATTTCAGCGCACCCTGAAGGGTGCGGCTACAAAGGTAAACGGCTGCCGTTTATAAATTGTTATGGTAATTAGACACAGCCGGTATGAAAAAGTTCCACAGGTTTTTCAACCTAATGTTTTGTGGACTTTTTTCAACTGCTTGATGATGTCTATCTTCTGCGGGCATTTTTCCTCGCACTGCCCGCATTCCACGCAGGCATCGGCCTTTTCTTTCTTCTCCTTTTCGGTGGACTTTATTTTGCCGTACCTTTCCCTGGCAAGTTCTTTCAGGCCGTAAACCGTTGCGTAGTTCATAAGCTGGAAAATATGAGGAATCCTGACACCCTGCGGACAGGGCATGCAGTACTCGCATCCGGTGCAGGGTATCTCTCTCTTCGATTTGCGCTCCCTTATGAATTCTTCGAGGGAAGCCAGCTGACCCTTTGTCAGAGGACGCTTGATACTTGCGGCACGTACGTTTTCTTCGACCATATTCATGGTGTTCATGCCTGAAATGGCAACAGAAACGTTGGGGTTGGACAGGACGAACCTCAAGGCAAGTTCGGGAGTGGTGCGGACCTTCCCGTTCATCTCTTTCAACAGAAGTTCCGAACTTGCAAGCCTGCCTCCTCCCACCGGCCCCATGACAACTACTGCAATTCCCTTCTTATAGGCGAATTCCATGGCATCCTCGTTTGCCCTGTCAAGAAGGTTATACTGGCAAAGCATCGAAGAGAAGAAAGCCCCTTCCTCGATTATCTTCATGATTTCAGCAGGCTTGTCATGGGAAGAAAAAGATATGTGTTTTATAAGCCCTTCATCAACAGCCTTGAGCGCTTCCTTGAAAAGCTTGAGTTTTTTTACCTTGCTTTCAAAAAGTTCATAGCTTATGCCGTGGAAATGGAAAAAATCTATGGAAGAAGTATCCAGCCTCTTAAGCTGTTCCTCAAGGCGACTCCTGTAGTCTCCCCTCTTTTCCATGTTCCACACGGGCACTTTTGTAGAAAGGTATATTCTGTTTTTTTTCCATTTTTTCAGAGCTTTGCCAACAACAATTTCACTGTCTCCGTATCCCCGCGCGGTATCTATGTAATTGACTCCCAGTTCAAAAGCCCTCAGTATAATCCTGATTGATTCTTCAGTATTTATCAGGGAAACCCCGTTTTTCATTTCATGGGGCAGGCGCATCGCACCGAACCCGAGCGCCGACATCTTTATACCTGTTTTCCCGAAATCCCTGTATTGCATCATTTAAATCCTCCTTTTTTTGTTTTTCCTGCCTCTTTATTTTATCTCTCAAGGTTCAAAATGTCAAACGGCGTTCATTTTCGGGCAATGCCTGAATATGGTATAATTATGGGGAAATGGATAACCTTACCCCCATGCTAAAACAGTACCGCAAGATAAAGCAGGAATACCCTGATTACATATTATTCTTCAGGCTGGGAGATTTCTACGAGATGTTTTACGAAGATGCAAGGACAGCTTCAAAGATACTTGACCTCGTGTTAACAGCCAGAAGCGCCGGGAAATCAGGGAAAGCGCCCATGTGCGGCATCCCTTACCATGCTTCCGATTCATACATATCCAGGCTGATAAAGGCGGGGCGCAAGGTTGCCATCTGCGAGCAGCTCGAAGACCCTGCCGTTTCAAAGGGAATTGTCAAAAGGGACATTGTAAGGCTTATAACAACGGGGACATTCATAGACGACCACACTGCCGATACAAGATACATCATGTCGGTTTATCCTGCGAAAAAAGGCGCCGGTATTGCGTTTATTGATTCGGAAGGCGGAACTATACGGACAAGTGAGCTTTCCGGGTTAGACAGGATTGCCGAGGTAGTATCCAGGATGGCTGTCTACGAATGCATATTCCCCTCGGCAGAAAAGCTTGCTGTCGAAAAACTTTTTCTCAGTCCTTTCATGGCTTCAAAAAAAATAACCCTGACGGAATGCGAAGACTGGCTTTTCAATCTTGACATAGCAAAAAAAAATCTTTGCGGCCATTTCAAGACTCAAAACCTCAGCGGATTCGGAATAGAGGAAATGCCGGACGCAATAAGGAGCGCCGGAGGACTGCTCGAATACCTCAAGGAGATAAACAGGAAGCCCCTGAACCACATAAGCGGACTTTCGCTTTATTCTGACAGCGGGCACATGTATATCTCTCCTGCCGCCGTACACGGGCTCGAGCTCGACAAGCTTGCAGACATACTGGACAAGACATCCACGGCAATGGGAAAAAGAACCCTCAGGTACTGGATATACCACCCTTCTCTCAACCTGCAGGGTATAAAGGAGAGACAGGGAGCCGTGGAAAAAATCATGGATGACAGCTCCCTGAAAAAAGCCATATTTGAAAACATGGACGGCATAGGCGACATAGAAAAAGCACTCTCGAGAATCAGCTGCGGTTACAGCGGGCCTGTAAAAGACATTCTTGCCGTGAAAAACCTGCTTTCAAGAATACCCGCATTGAAAGAAACCCTAAAAAAAGCGTCAGGTGAAAACAGTCTTTTACAGCTGGAAGACGTTCCGGAACTCAGGGAATTTCTTGAAAGAACTGTAAATCCTGAGATATCCCCTTCCTCCTATGAGGGACGGTTCGTAAAACAGGGATGCGACAGCAAGCTCGACCAGCTGAGAAGCATCAGGGACAACGTGAAGGAATGGCTTCGCAACCTGCAGAAGGAAGAGATAAAGAGAACGGGCATAAACTCGCTCAAGATAGGATATAACAGGGTTTTCGGATACTACATAGAGATTACCAAAGCAAACCTTCCTCTCGTGCCGGAAGATTACATAAGGAAGCAGACTCTCGTCAACGGGGAAAGATTTATTACCCCTCAGTTAAAGGAGTTCGAAGACAAGATACTGACCGCAGAAGAAAAAATACTCGAGATAGAAAACAGGATGATAGAGGAGACAAAGGAAGAAATTTTGAAAAATGCAAAAATCCTTTATTCCATTGCATCCACTATAGGAGTAATAGACACCGTTTATTCGCTTGCCTGCGCTGCATTGGAAAATAATTACGTTAAACCGGAGATTGATGACGGAATGGAAATACTTGTCAAAAACGGCAGGCATCCCGTAGTTGAAAGGCTTATCGATGATTTTTTCGTGCCTAATGATACCATTATGGACAACAGGGAAAACCACTTCCTGATAATCACAGGCCCAAACATGGCAGGGAAATCCACGTACATCAGGCAGGCGGCAATCATAGTCATAATGGCCCAGACAGGCAGTTTCGTTCCTGCTGAATCGGCAAAAATAGGGTTGGTTGACAAAGTCTTCACCCGCATAGGAGCCCACGACGAGATAAGCAAGGGACAGAGCACCTTCATGGTGGAGATGACTGAAACCGCGGGCATCGTGAACAACCTTTCAGGGAGAAGCCTTCTGGTGCTGGACGAGATAGGAAGAGGAACGAGCACCTACGACGGTTTTTCTCTTGCATGGGCCATTGCAGAACATATCGCAGGGACGCGGGCAAGGACCCTTTTTGCAACGCATTTCCACGAGCTTACAGGACTGGCGCAGAAAAACAGCGGGGTTAAGAACTACAATGTCGCAGTCAGCGAAAGCGGCAGCGCCGTTTCTTTCCTGCACAAAATAATGCCCGGAGGCACAGATGAAAGTTACGGAATCTACGTGGCGCAACTGGCTGGCATCCCAGATAAAATTACCCGCAGGGCAAACGAGATTCTTGACAAGCTCGAACTCCAGGGAACTTTGCAGGAAAGCATCATAGGAGAAATAAAGGCTGAAATGCCTTCGCTCTTTGAAGAAAAAGAAAAATCGCCCTACAAAGGGTTGAAAGAAGACATAGAAAAACTTAAAAGCCTCAGGGAAAAGATACTGTCGGTAGACCTGGAAAATACGCCTCCTGTCGAGGTAAGCATGAAACTGCATAAAATACAGGAAGACCTTAAAAATGGGAAAGATTAACGTTTTGCCGGACCGGCTCATAGGCAAGATAGCCGCAGGGGAGGTTGTGGAAAGACCGGCTTCCGTTGTCAAGGAATGCATGGAAAACGCCCTTGACTCAGGTGCGGACACTGTAATAGTACACATGCAGAAAGCAGGGAAAATACTTATCTCTGTAAGGGACGACGGAGAAGGAATAGAACCGGACGACATTGAGAAACTTTTCAGACGCCACACCACCAGCAAGATAAAAGATATGGAAGACCTGTATAATATACATTCTCTCGGTTTCAGGGGAGAAGCCCTTTACAGCATAGGCTGCGTTGCAGACGTTGTACTTAACAGCAGGAGCAGGAACAGCAGTGAAGCCGGCAGGGAAATCCACGTGAGAGGAGGCGAAAAAATAGAGGTTAAAGAAACAGGCCATCCTTCGGGAACAACGGTAGAAATAAGGGAACTTTTTTTCAATACCCCTGCAAGAAAGAAATTTCTCAAGTCGGATGCAACAGAATTCCGCCAGGCGCTGAATGTTTTTATCCCGTACTGCCTTACTTTTCACGGGAAAAAATTCGTTCTATCCCACAACGGGAGAAACATAATCGGCTGCAGCCCGTCTTCCGACATGCTTTCAAGGATATGCGAAGTCATTAACGTGGAAAAGAAAAACATGCTGCACGGGGAAAAGGAATTCGTACAGGAAGGTTTCTCGGCAAAACTCTTTCTCGGAGACATGAACATCCAGAGGCCGCGAAGAGACCAGCAGTTTATTTTTGTTAACAGCCGCCCCGTTCACAGCCAGTCTATTTCGTATGGCGTGAACCAGGTTTACAGGAATATATTCCCAAGGGATGTTTTCCCTGTTTTTGCCGTTTTCATAGAGATGCCTTCCGGAGACGTGGACGCCAATATCCACCCCTCAAAAAGGGAAGTGAAACTCAAAAACGACCTGGCGGTATCTTCATCGCTGTCTCTTTTCACGCAAGAAATTCTCACAGGCAGAGGACATGCCGCAACGGTAAAAAGGGAGGTTATCTATTTTCAGGGGAAGCAAACAGGGGGTTTTGCGGCAAAAGAAACCCTGGCAGAAAATACGTTTCAGGCAGATATTTTCGAAAGAAACGCGGGAAATGAATCAAAGATGGAAGAGAGGGATATCCCCATGCCGTCAGGAATGAAACTCAGAACTGCGGCATATGCAGGAAGTTACAGGGACAAGTACCTTTTTTTTGAATCAGGGGATACCCTTCTTGTGATAGACCAGCACGCCGCCCACGAAAGGATAAATTACGAGAAGCTCAAAAGGCAGTTCGAGTCCGGAAAAGTGGACGTCCAGCAGCTTCTTTCCCCCATCATCATAAAACTTTCACCCGAAGAGATATCTTCATGGGAAGAAGGAAAAGAAAAAATGGAGGAAGTCGGGTTCATCACCAGCGGATGGGACAGTTCATCCATAGCCCTGCACGGCTACCCCCAGTTGGTAAGAAACCCGGAAATATCTGTCAGGAGCATACTGGCAGAAAAACATGTAAGCATGGCTGACAGGGATAAACTTGCCAGGAAAGCATGCAGGGGCTCTGTAATGGCAGGAGAAAAAGTCAAGCCGGAAGAAGCCGTGGCTATAAAAGAAGAGCTTCTCAAATGCGAGTTCCCATTCGTATGCCCCCACGGAAGACCCACTGTTGTGGAGTTTTCAGAAAGTTTTTTTGACCGCCAGTTTCTCAGGTGAAAAATTTGCGTAACAGGTGAAAAAACAGTATTATTTATCATCCTGTTTTTATACATCAGGATTGAGACTGAAAAACAATGGAACTTAAAGAAAATTGCGGCATAGCCGCTGTATATGATAACGAAAGGGCTCCGGAGATTCTTTATTCCGCGCTTTTCTCCCTGCAGCACAGGGGACAGGAGAGCTGCGGCATCCTTACCGGCAACGCGAAAA
>DAOQVZ010000110.1:0-8608 GCA_035341815.1 bacterium | reverse complement strand
CCGAAAGTGCGGAAGAGTTTGCCGATAACTGCGCCGAGATGGCGTGGGAAGGAGTTAAATTCATAGGCGGATGCTGCGGTACTACTCCGCACTACATAAAAGTTCTGAAAAAGGTGCTGGATGAAAAGAATTGAAGTTGTTTTTGACATCCCTGTTGACAAGACATTCGATTACCTGCCCGGGGAATTCGGCGACAGGATTTATCCGGGTGCCAGGGTAAGAGTCCCTTTCGGGAGCCAGCAGAAAACCGGTATTGCATTGTCTGTCAGGGAAGAAGGCGTGTTGAAAGAGGAATCCTGCAAAAGCGTCCTCAGGGTTTACGATTCTGCTCCCCTGGTTACCGGCAACCTTTTTTCCGTGGCATCTTTCCTGTCGGACAGGTATTTTACTTCAACGGGAAAGGCGCTTTTTTCGATTGTAGGAGCGCTGCCCACAAGGTATAGTGCCGAATGTATGGAATCTGGAGGGAAAAAAGATTTTCAAGGAAGCGGTTTCAACGAAAAATATGTAATTCCTGCCGGCGAAGGTGACAGGTTTGAATGCAACAGGAAAATTATTCCCGTGCCTCCATGCGGTTCGGCCGTATTCCTTTTTCCCGAAGTTGCACAGGCGGAAAAATACTACATGCAGGCCAGGGCCCTTTACGGAGAAAGGGCATTGCTTTTTCACGGCGAACTCAAGCCGAAGGACAGGATTGCGGCATGGTTGAGGATGCTTTCAGGGGAAAATATAATACTTGCAGGTACCCGCCTGGCCGTTTTCAGCCCCTTGAGAGACATAGCCGTTTTTGCCCTGAACAACGGATACGACTCATCCTACAGGGAACAGCAGACCCCAAAATATGATACCTGCGAGGTTGCAAGGTTCAGGGCATCCTCCATGAATGTCCCCCTTTTTTTCATAGACGCATCTCCATCCGTGAACAGCTATTTCCCAATTGACAAGGAAATTGAGCCTGATAAAGACCCGGCAGAGTCCGAAGTGGAAATAAAAAAGAGCATCTATATTTTGCCCGTGAACAGGAAGTCTGTCGATAAAAAGATTTCATTCCTGTCACGTGAAACCGTATCTTTCCTGGAGGAGACAGTATTGAAGGGAGAGAAGGCGGCCCTGGTTCATAACAGCAAGGGAAGCTCGAAAATCCTGAGGTGCGAAAAATGCGGGGGCAGGTTTACCTGCGCCGCCTGCGATTCCGGGCTGATATTGTCCGAAGACGGCAAAAATCTTCTCTGCAGATTCTGCAATACCGTTGCGCCTTTTGAAAAAAAATGTCCTTCCTGCGGCAGCAGGAAGGTTTCCGAGAGGCTGTGCGGCATAGAGAAAATGTTCAGCGTGCTCAAGCAGGAATATCCTTCCGTGGGCATATCAAAAGTTGTATCCCGGACAGAAATCGATGCCGCCGCAGATTTCTCGATTCTTATCGGTACAAGGGCAATCAAAAGATACATGGGCGTCTTTCCTTTCGGGCTTGTTGTTTTTGTCAGCGGGGAATCTTTCCTGAACGTTCCCGATTACAGGAGCGAAGAACATTTTTTCATCATGGTCAATGAAATATTTGCTTCACTGCTTGATAAGGGATGCAAAATCATAATCCAGACCCGCAATCCCAACATGGAAATATACAGGTCCTTGAAGGAAAATAATCCCGGAATTTTCCTGTCAAAAGAAACACTTGTGAGAAAACAGTTGAGATATCCTCCTTTTGCCGAGATAGTCAAGGTAGAACTGAAAAGCAGAAAAGCGGCAGTTCTGATGGAACGAAAGACCCTGCTTGAAAGTTATTTCGAGCAAAAGAATATTGAAGTCATGTATTCGGGGCCCTCTTTCCCTCCCGTGAAAAAAGGAAAGGACGTCTGGAAATACCTTTTCAGGCCGGGCAGCTCCTTTGACAGGAAGGAATTCAGCAGGATTCTTTTTGAAACAGGTGCGTCGGTTGACAGCAATCCCGACCGCATATAGCGGTTTGACTGCAATAATGCAAAAAGCTATAATTGAATTGCGGTTAATTGGAAAATGGAGATAATTATGAAAAACAGCGTAAAATATTTTATATTCTTTGCAGTCCTGTTTTTTTGCCTTGCAGATGGTTTCTGCCAGGAGAATAAAAACAATCAGCTTCCCGAACCTCAGATTTCCGGTGGAAAGCCTTTGATGGATGCACTGTCCCAGAGGAAGAGCCTGCGAAGTTTTTCTCAGAAGGAAATTTCCCGGCAGGTTCTTTCAAACCTTCTGTGGGCGGCTTTCGGGGTAAACAGGCCCGAGTCCGGAAGAAGGACAGCTCCTTCCGCCTCCAATGCGCAGGAGATAGATATTTATGTTGCCACGGCGCAGGGAGTATTTGTTTACGATGCAAAAGCCAACCAGCTTAAGCCTGTTATCCAGGAGGATATACGGGGCATTTCTGGACGGCAGGCTTTTATAAAGGATGCTTCCCTGGTGCTGATATACGTGGCAGATTACCGCCGAATGCGGGGACAGGATGCGCAGAAAGATTTTTATTCGGCCACCGATACGGGTTTTATAAGCCAGAACGTGTACCTTTTCTGTGCATCTGAAGGATTATCCACGGTGGTTGTAGGAATAACTGACAGGAAAGTTCTTGGAGAAAAGCTGGGCCTGGCGGCAGAACAGAAAGTCATACTCGTGCAGCCTGTGGGATATCCGAAGTAGTGAAACCATTACTACTTATCCTGAGGGACTTATGGTCATTTATCTATGAAGGCATTAAATGTTAAGAATTTTTAAGCAGTCCAGTCTTGACAGGATATAAATATATTGTGGTATAATTACAACATACAGAAAAAAAATATCCTGAAGTTAAAACAAGTAGATTGTACAGGACAAACGCAGCAAAGAGGAGATGATGTCATGAAAAAAATGGTTTTGGTTTTGGGTTTGATGCTATGTTTCGGTTTGGCGCTGGAAGCCCAGGTTAATTTCAAGCAGGCCATAGATGAAGGGACAAAAAAGATGAAAGTGCGCGAACCCGATTTTGCCGCTGCACGGGCAGACTTCACAAAAGCGCTTGAACTGGCATCCAACGACAGCGAAAAAACCCTTGCAACGATTAATATTGCGGATACATACTACAGGGGCAGGGAATATGAAAAGGCGAGAGCCGAAGATGCCAAGATACTGGGCATAAAGGGAAGCACTGCAAAACAGAAAATAGATGCGCAGTTCAGGATAGCCGAGAGTTTCATGGGATACAGGTTCCAGGAAAAACCCGACTATGCCAGGTCAAGGGCAGAATATGCGAAGGTGCTTAACATGGAAGGGGCCACTCCCGACGACAAGGCAAAAGCGGTATTCGGCATGGGCGACTCTTATGCTACAGAAAAGAAATATGCCCAGGCGAGGGCTGAATATGCAAAGATAGTGCAGATGAAAGATATAAAGCCCGAGATGAAGGTTGAAGCGCAGTACAATATTGGCGCCGATTACAGGGCTGAAGGCAATTTTGACATGGCAAAGGCCGAGTGGGCAAAAATTCTCAAGATGGACGAGGCCACCCCCGAATACAAGGAAAAGGTCGAGCAGATGATAAGAACGGTTTACTGGTAAACCGTAAAATTATTTTCTTACGCAGCTCTTATTTAATATCATATACCCGGGGATGAGAGAAATTTCATCCCCGGGACGTTTCTATAATCCGTCCGCTCTTGAAAATGAAAGAACTTTTTAACACCCCGGAAAAATCCGGAAAAGACTTCTCCAAAAACCTTCCCCTGTCGGCAAGAATGCGTCCCCGCAGCCTCGATGAATTCGTGGGGCAGAAACATCTTCTCGGGGAAGACAGGGTTTTAAAGAAAATAATAGAAAAAGACAATATCCCCTCCATTATTCTTTACGGCCCCCCCGGATGCGGCAAGACGGCCCTTGCCATGCTGATAGCAAGGAAAACGAAAAACTTGTTCAAACATCTCAATGCTGTCACGGCAACAGTATCTGATGTCAGGGATGTCATGCTGCTTGCCAGGCAGCATATCATGGGTTCCGGTAGAAAAACAATACTGTTTCTTGATGAAATAGCCCATTTCAACAAGCTGCAGCAGGACGCCCTCATGAAGGACGTGGAAGAAGGCATTATAATTCTCATAGGGGCAACGACACACAATCCGTTTTTCTATATAAATACTCCTCTTTTGTCGAGGGCCCTGATATTCCAGTTCAATCCCCTTCTAAACGATGAGATAAAAGAGGTGCTTGACAATGCAATAAAGGATAAAGAAAGGGGATTGGGTAACCTGTCACTGAAGATTTCAGGCGAAGCCCTTGATTTTATAGCCAAAAGCAGCGAAGGTGACGCACGCCGCGCACTCAATTCACTGGAAATCTCGTCCATGATGGCGGCCGCGTTGACTGACGGCAGTCTTGAAGTTGAACTTGATACCGCGAAAGAGGCCGTGCAGAGAAAATTCGTGGTTTATGACAGGAACGATGACCAGCATTACGATACCATTTCCGCTTTCATAAAGAGCATGAGAGGTTCCGACCCTGATGCCGCCCTCTACTGGCTTGCCAAGATGATTTCTGCGGGAGAAGACCCGAGGTTCATCGCCAGGAGGATACTGATATGCGCCGCCGAAGACGTGGGAAATGCCGACCCGCAGGCCCTCCTTGTTGCAGAGTCCTGTTACAGGGCGGTCGAGGTCGTCGGCATGCCTGAAGGGCGCATTATCCTGGCACAGGCGGTTATCTACGTATCTGCCGCTCCCAAGAGCAACTCCTCCTATACTGCAATTAGTAAAGCCCTTGATGAAGTGGAAAAAGAAAAAACCCATGAGGTTCCTTTGCACCTTCAGGGGACGGGCTACAGGGGAGCGGAGAAACTCGGGAAAGGGCAGGGATACCTTTATCCCCACGATTTTCCCGAACATTACGTGGCACAGGAATATATGCCCTGCAGGAAGAAATTCTACGTGCCTTCGGATTCGGGATACGAGAAAAGGATAAAGTTTTTCCTCAACCATATTGAGAGGCTGAAAAACGAGCATGAAAAAAACAATAAGAAGAAAACTTATCCGGGAAAGAAATAGCCTCGATGCGGAAAAATGGGCCAGGGACAGCGCTGCCATTCAGGAAAAACTTCTTTCATCGGATTTTTACAGTAGAGCCGAGGCAATACTCGCGTATGCCCATTTCGGCAGAGAAGTTAAAACCGACATGATTATTGCAGATGCTTTTTCCCGGGGAAAGACAGTATGCATCCCTTACAACTTCATGGAAACGAAAACACTTCTTCCTTCTGTAATACATTCTCCGGATGACATAGACAGGAGCGCAAGGATACCCGGCCCTTTTGACTTGAGACCTTTTACTGCAGAAAAACTGGACCTTCTGATAATTCCGGGAGTGGCATTTGACAGGTTGGGCAACAGGATAGGAATGGGGTCGGGTTTTTTCGACAGGTTTCTAAAAGAAATAAAAAAGGGTATAATAAAAGCCGGCCTTGCCTTTGATTTCCAGGTTCTCGACGGGATTATCCCTTTTGAGGACTGGGACGAAAAGGTGGATATGATAATTACCGAAAAGAGAACTCTATTTGCAAAGGAGGATTTGATGGCGGAGAATAATGAACTGGTTGACAATCCGGGCAGTCCGATTCATTTAACGGATGCCAATTTTGACGAGGCGTTAAAGAAGTATCAACTTATTGTCGTTGATTTCTGGGCGTCGTGGTGCATGCCCTGCAAAATGATAGCTCCGACTCTTGAAAAACTTGCGGAGAAACACAAGGGAAGCGTTGTTTTCGGGAAAATGAATGTTGACGAAAATCAATCCACGCCGGCGAAATTCAACATAATGTCCATTCCCACTCTTATAATTTTCAGGGACGGAAAGCAGGCAGGACAGTTGGTCGGAGCGGTTCCCGAAAAAACAATTGAAGAAAAAATATTCGGCAGCTGAAGATTTTTACATCTCAGGTGTTTTCTTCGGAAAAGACCTCTGCCTGAAAGGTGTATATCTCCGTTGAGGAATTTTTCCATGCATCCCTGGGCAGCCCTGCCTTGTGCATGCAAAGATTGTCCATGAATTCTTCTTTGCTCCATCCTGTTTCCTCTGCCACCTGCGGAAGGAAAACTCCCTGCGACCATCCTTTTTTGACAATTACCCCGTCCCTGCCCATGGCTATTTCTTCCGCATCCCTGATTTTCACGGGTACCGTAAGGGCTGAAATTTCAATTGTTATTTCTTTCAGCTCGTCGTGGGTAACAGGGGAAAACCTCGGGTCTGCGGCAGCAGACTGGACCGCCATTTTGCTCACTGCCTTTGCAAGGGGTTCGACCGGCTGGATATATCCTATGCATCCTCTGAGCCTTCCGTTTTTCTTCAGGGTTACAAATACTCCCCTTTTTTCTTCAAGGAGGGGGTTTTTGATTTCCGGAAGGAAAAATTTCTTTCCTGAAAGGCGTGCTTCAAGCGTATCTCTTGCGATTTTCAACAGCTGTTTTTTTTCTTTTTCTGTCAACATTTGATTTTCCATTGGTTTAAGGAATAACAATGTTTTTCAAGCCCTTCCGTTTCTCCGTCGCGGCAAGGGCTTCCATGATTTCGGAAAGAGGAAAGGTATTGCTTATATAATTTTTCCCGTTGATTTTCCCCGCGCTCATCAGTGAAAGGGCTTGCCTGTTGTGCCTGGGAAAAGAGCCGTAGCTTCCCACGAGCCGGCATTCCTTGTATTGTATGTTACCTATATCCCCTTCAAACTGTTTTTCCCTGAACCCTCCGAAAAGATTGATAGTGCCCCTCGGCCCAATAAGTTTCAGTGGATGCAGGGCAGGGGCGGCAGAGCCGGAAACTACCATTATATGGTCGGCGAGCCTTCCTCCGTTTGCTTCTCTTATCGCTGTTTCAGTGTCTTCACTCCCGGGATTTACAAACCTGTCGGCCCCGGTAAAAGATGCAGCTTCCAGCCTTTCGCTGTCAGTATCGCATAAAATAACCTTTGCCGCTCCTTTTTCACGGGCCGCCTGCGCATGAAAGCATCCCATGGGTCCCGCTCCCACCACGAGCAGAGTTTCCCCTTTCTTGATTCCGCTGAGTTCCTGCCCGTTCATGACGCAGGCCAGAGGTTCTGCGAGCGCGGCTTCCTGCCACGACAGGTTTTCCGGGATACTGTTTACGCATCCGTTGAGAATGAAATTCTCCGGGATAAGCATGAATTGGGCAAAACCCCCGTGGTAGTGGCAGCTGACAACCGTCAGGTTTTCGCACATTGACTGGATGCCGCCGAGGCAGTAAAAGCATTTTCCGCAGGGTATGGCCGCCGCAACCTGCACCCTGTCTCCCGCCGAAAAGGAATTTACTTCCCTGCCTGCCGCAACGACTTCTCCCGACAGTTCGTGACCGAGAATGCGGGGATATTTTATGAAACGGTGGCCGCTGCGGTACGTTTTCACATCCGTCCCGCATACGCCGCACGCGCGCACCCTTATGACCATTTCCCCTTTTCCGGGTACAGGCTCGGGGAAATCGCAATACTCAAGATTTTTAATGCTTTTCAAAACAGCCGCTTTCATATCATGCCTCCGCAAATATTTTATCACAGAGGATAGACTTGTTCAATGAAGATGAATTGCAGCGAGGCGGTGCAATCTGGTATTGATTCATTATCGCTTTCAGTGATATAATCTCAATAACGAAAAAGCTGCTATTGCCAAACTCATAAATAATGTCCTGTATTCAGGGAACCTGTAAACCGGCTCTTAGAGGGGGAATAGCCATGACTCAGAGAGAACGTTACATAAAAAGCCTTTTGTTTGAAAAAGTGGATAAAGTGGCGTTTATGCCCGGTGGTCCCAGGGAATCGACTCTGAAAAGGTGGAGGAGAGAAGGACTGCCCGAAGGCGTCGGCTGGCAGGACTATTTCTTTGAAAAGATAGGAGTGAAAAATGACCGTCCTCTGTCGCCCCGCGTACGTTTTAGCGTTTCTTTCAATATGATGCCTGCCTTTGAAGAAAAGGTTCTCCAACATGAGAACGGCCATTATATTGTTCGGGATTTCAAGGGGGCCGTTGTCGAGATTGCGGATAATTTCGATGTCACATACCTCAGGAGCGCAAAGGATTTTGTTACCAGGAAATGGCATAAATTCCCCGTTGAAAATGAAAAAGACTGGCTTGAGATGAAGAAAAGGTATGATGCGGACAGCCCCGAAAGATTGGCAGGAGATATTGAGAATGCAAAAGAGCAATTAAAAAAGAGGGATTATTATTCATCCATCGCCATTTCGGGCCCTTTCTGGCAGCTTCGCGACTGGTGCGGGTTCGAAAACCTGTGCATCTTCATGGCTACCAGGCAGGATTTCGTTCAAGAGATGGCGTCTTTCTGGAAGGATTTTGTTCTTGCGGTGCTCGGGAAAATAAGGGGATGCGTCTATTTTGACTCCGTGATAATAAACGAAGACATGGCATACAAGGAAAAAAGTATGATATCTCCCTCAATGGCAAGGAAATACCTTATGCCCGCGTGGAGTGAATGGGCAGGGTTTTTGAAGGAAATCGGCTGCAAAATAATCATCCTTGACTCTGACGGTTTCGTGGGAGAACTGATACCCCTGTGGATAGAAGCCGGCATCAACTGCTGTGTCCCGGTAGAAGTAGCG
>DAOQVZ010000109.1:0-8714 GCA_035341815.1 bacterium | reverse complement strand
GCAAGGACTATATGCTTTCCCCCTCCTTCTATCACAATCGCCTTTATGTAAAGCCGGCTCTTTATTTCCTTTGCGATTCTCCTGTGAAAATATCCGTCCAGGTTTGAGCCCATGGGCGGGGTGATGTCTATCTGCGCTACTCCCACGCGGCAGTTGTTCAATTCAGGCATGTTCATTTGCATCTCTCCTTTTTTGCGCATTTAATCTTTTTTTGCAAGGCCGGTCATTTTAAAAACCGTATAAACCCGGCATTTTCTATCCTCCAGACAGACCCTCCCGTGGGCACCCATACAACCCAGTCGTCCCTTTTCCAGACGCCCATGTTAAAACATAGCTTGTCTATTTCCGCGGGGTTTATTCCTATGGAGGCAAGGGGTATCTTCATTTCTGACGTCCATTCCCTGGTCTCTTCGTTTATGACAGAGACCTTGTATTCGATGGAGTCTTCAAGAGACTTAAGGTTCTTGAAAGGCATCTTGAAGTTGTTCATCACCTGGAACTTCCCGCTGAAGTAACCCCACATGATATATATGGGGCCGGTAGGCATGTCATCCATCCACCATCCCTTGCTGTGCGGTCCCGCCTGGGTTTCAATGGACAGTTCAAAAGCCGGAAAATGGTTCTTCTGCGTCTCTGTCATTGCTTCGGTGTAAGGGTCCGGCTCATGTTTCGTTGCAACGTAAAGGTACCTGCTGTCATATAGGAGCCATGCGTAAGATTTTATCCCTTTCTTGCCTGCAGGTCCTTTTCTCTCTATAAGAAGAAAACTGTCTTTCTGCATGCCCGGCCACTCTTTTTCTCCAAGTTTACCGTCAACAACAATCTCTGTTTTTCTCGGGGCAACGGCATACTCAAGCGGAGGGCTGACCCTTGGAATAGTTCCCATGGTCATCTTCACTTCTCCTATGGCGCTGTATCCGGGTTTGTAATACTTTCCTATATCCTCTTTTTTCCGGTCTATGGGCCAGCTTACCCTCAATGCGTCTTTGTACATCCCTGCCTTGTTCGTGATTTCCCCGCATCCCGTCAACCCGTAAACGTGAGAACCCGGCCTGAGCCGGAAATCCATATTTTCCATATCCATGAAGAGGGGATTTTCCCCGTCCCAGTTGTCTTTGAATCTCGTGGTGGCAAGCGTGCCCTGTCCGAAAGAGATAAAACGGCCGCCGGTATTGACATTCCGCTCTATGATGCTTCCCTGCATCTTTCCCCATACTGCGGGCTCGCTTTCAAGCATGTTGAGAAGGGGGGGATAACGGTAATTCCACGGAGGCTGTTTATAGTGCATGCTTTTCATTTTTTCCGAGATAGCTCTCATTCTTTCCAGGTTGGGGCCTGCATTTATATCCACGTTTTTGCATAAAAGGTCAGACCGGTCTCCCTGCCCTATGGCATTTGAGGAGCCGTCAATAAAAAGGTTGTTGGTGATATAATTTCCCGGCTGGGTGCTCGATATGCCCTGAGGGAACCTGTAGAAAATGTTCTCTTTCAGTACAATGCCTGCGTTTACTGCATCTATGTGTATGGCGTTCAGTCCGTGGGTAAGGTTGGGAGAAGAGTGGGAGCTTATATGGTGGAAGAAATTGTTTCTTATGACCGTTCCCCTGTTCATGAGGAACCAGTCGGCTCCGTAGATATATACTGCCCCTATCTCCCTTCCTTCATGTGGTCCATCATGAAGCTCGTTGTATTCTATAACGTGGTCATTTGCATTGAAATAAAGCATCTGCAGGGGGCCGTCATGGATGAGATTGTGGGCGATTCTCTGGCCTGTCCCGTTCACCGATACTGCAGGGCCTCCTCCGCTGAACCTGCTTCCAAAACGGTGAATATGATTATTTTCCAGCAGGTGTCTTGCCGGAATGAGCTTTACCCTGTCTCCCCCGTCAAGTGTTATCCCTCCCTGCCCCGTATCGTGGATGTTGCAGCCTACAACCTTGTGTTCCCATCCGCTTCCTATCCTTACCGCATACTGGCCTGTATTCCGTATCACGGAAGCCGCTATTATGTTGTTTCTCCCTCCCTCGATTTGGAATGCGTGGGACCTTCCGCCTTCCACCGTGAGTCCGAAAAAGGCTATATTCGATGCATCTGTAAATTGCACCAGCGGCTCATCTATCATGGTTACCACTACTTGTCCGCTTTCAATCCTGCCCGGAGGGTAAAAGTAGAGTTTCCCGGTTTCCCTGTCTAAATACCATTCTCCGGGCATGTCTATCTCGCTTAAAAGGTTGTATGCAAAATAGGGGTGTTTGGCCGCTATGCGGTTGCCTTCGTAGTGGGGGTCTTTCTTTCTCTGTTTGGGGTCCTCCCTGACATATATTATCTTCTTGCCTGAATCAATCGAGTCAACTCTCAGGAATTTAAGCAGAAAAGGAGTCTCCACCCCCATGTAGCCCTTGAGCCAGATTTCTTTCTCTTCCTTCCACCTTTCCGGCCTGTCACCCGAATAGATAAACCTGCCTTTCTCGTAGGGCACATTTCTGAACTTGTACTCTCCCGCCGGATTAACCAGGGCGGCAACCCTCAGCCATGTGTCGTTGGGCCAGCGGGAAAGCTGCATTATTCTGCCGTTGTATATAAGTTCCATGGCTGCGGGATTGGAACTGTCCACCCTGTTGGCAAGCTGCCCGTAATCGGTTATCCCCGTTTTTTTCAGGTCGGCAACCCATACTTTTCCGCGGGCTTCTTCGGGAAGCTTTCCCAGTACCGACTGGTCGGACAAGGGAGAGAAATCGTTTACGGGGGCTCCGCCGATAATGCGGGCTTCTTCCCCTGGATAGCTCCTGAAGACCACGGGATAGTCTTCCGTGCCTGAATCTTCCCGTGTAAAGGTTAAAGGTTCCGAGAGGAAATAACTTCCTTCCCGCAGGTATATCGTCACCCCGCCTTTCCCTTTAATCCTGTTTGCTTCCTCCCGGGCTTTCTTTAAAGTGGCAAAAGGTTTTTCTTTCGTTCCCGTGTTACTGTCGTTTCCCTTCGGGGAGACGTATATTGACTGCCCGGGGCTGTTGAGCCATTCCGCAATCTCTTCGGTAATGCTCTTTTCGACCTCCCCATCGTTTAAACCGTCTATGGCTTCCAGCCTGTCGCTCAATTCCAGCCTGTTACCGTCATTGGGGAAAGAACCTGATTCTTCCTCTCTCAGCAACCCGTGGTAGAGATTGCGGGCTTCCGAGTACTTTCGCTGCTGCCTGAATGAGTCGCCTGTTTTCAGTTTAGCTGTAAATACGTGGTAATCGGAGGCTCCTTCTGTTTTCGATATCAGCTCGTAGAGCTGCCGGGCATTCTGGTAATCCTTCTGTTCAATATATGCTTCGGCCTGTTTGAACATGGAATGAATGCGGTAATATGGCTTCAGGCCGGGAATAGCGGATATCTCCGCGAATACCTTGTGGACATTCGCAAATTTTTTTTCCAGCCTGTAACTCTCCGCTATGTTGAATAATGCGAGTTCCCTGCCGTAATCGGGAAGCGTTTTTAATTTTTCGTATTCCTTCCGTGCATTCCCGAAGTCTCCCCGGGCAAGGAAACCGTCTCCCCGGGCAAGGGCTTCTTCTCTTGAAACCTCCGATGTCCCCTTGCTCAGTTTTGTTATCTCTTCCGCTGTCAGCACCCGGTTATATATCACTACCTCGTCTATATCGGTTACCACAGCGCCCAGTCCCAGTCCCGCAAAGCCCAGCCTGAAAGAATTCGGCCTTGCAGCAGAAACAGGAATATAATCCCTGTCGTATTCGGTGCTTCCCATGAGCTGTCCGTTCAGGTACATCCGCATCTCTTTCCCATCCCATGAAACGGCAATGTGTTGCCAGCTGTTGTCTGTCATCAGGGTTTTCGCCGATACGGCTGAGGATGCTTTCTCGCTCTCGCTTTTTCCCAGCTGGAAAGTTATCACGGAGGCAGACGTTACCATTTCCACCGAAACAGGTATGTCGTAACTCGTATAGATGCGCCATCCACGCCTGTGTCCCTGGAGGGAAATCAGGTGTCCTCTTCTCTGGTTCACCCGCGACAGCGGCTCGCTGCCAGGTCCAATCCTGCGGAACCATACCTCGGCTGTAAACCGTTTATTTTCTATTTCGTAGTTGGGACCCTGGTAATAGCCGAGATTGAGTCGTACCGCTTTCTTTCCTGGCCACCTTCCTTCCACCACCTGCAAATCATCGTATATCTTCTTTGTTGCCGTGTCGGTGTAGGGAATAAATGTGAGGTTGGCGCCATTGGCACCGAGGTCTTTGACTATACTCTTGCTGTCTTTCACATCCTCAAAGGTGTAGTATCTCGCAACAGATGGGTCCTTTTTAAGCGAGTCTCTTCTTTCAGTCCACTGGTTGTATCCATCGCTTTCACCATGCAGGTTTAAGGATAAAGACATCAATACCGCAAATATAAGGCCTGATATTCTTCGCATGGAAACCTCCCTGTTGTAGTATTCTTTTTTAGCCACAGGCTTCAGCCTGCGTTCTCATTCCAGCGCACCCTGAAGGGATGCGGCTACCGGTTTCCTTCAATTTGGTAGCCGCAGGCTTTTTTATGCCGGGCCTCTCCGGTAAGCCTGCGTCAATTATTGCATTTATTGTAGAGGTCTCCCGGAAATGCCCGGAATAAATCGTTTACTCCGTGAGGAGCACCGCTACAAAATACTTATTCCGGCGTACCATGTTGACTGACCTTTATCTGGAAGCATCCCACATCTCCCACAGCATCTCTATCGCGTTATCTGCGGCTATGGTGGCCGCCTCCGGTACGAACAGCCTTGTGATGAATGTCCATTCTCCGTATCCGTCCCTGTGCGACTGTTCTATGGGGGGAAGGTATCCGCACCTCGTATTTGCCAGTTCCACCACCATCGTATTGGCGGCGGGGGAATACCTTTTAATCTCCAGCCCGATGGATGTGAAAACCTCCCATGGCATGCCCACCATGGCTATATTTCCCAGCCTCATGCAATGGATGGGTATCTTGATTTCCCGTGGTTCTGGGTTCCAGAGGTCATACCTTGTCAGCCAGGATTGTTCCGGCAGGCTGAGGTCGGGTTTCTTCCTCAATTCGTTCATTATCCGGTCAGTTTCGGGGGTTTTTGACAACCTGGGAACGGGCACATACCTGAGCCTGGAATCAACGGGAAGAACCGATAAAGGAGTACGCTCCCTTTCTGCTGCCATGATGGCCGCACCCGCTATGCCGCGGCCTATCTGGTCATGGGGAAGCTTGTACATGCAGTCGACATCCCCGGCAGTTCCCTGGAGGAAAAGGCATGGCACATCCTGCCCGTAAACACCGGAGATGGTCTCTGCCATTTCACCCGGCCACTCCGCCCATATGTAATCCGGCCCGCTGTTGGGATGACACGCATAATTGACTGCAAAAGCCCTTGCTTTTTTATCATTGTCCCTGACGCATAAAACCTGCACTGAATTATCAAGGGGAGCGGAAAAACCTATCCGCCCGTCTTTGCCTCCGTCCATGGGCCTTATGTCGTAAATATCCTTGCCGTTTTTCATCCGGCACAGCTTGTTTATTGAAAATCCTTCCGCCTCGGTTTTCCCGAAATATATCTCGGCATCAAACATAGAGTCGCATGCTTCCCTTGCCCCCTGTACGATTTTTTCTATGAGTTCCCCGACGTAGGCAGGGTCGTGGTCGTAAGGCAGTCCCGGGATTGTCAAAAGGGCAGGCCCGGTATGTGTATGGGTTGCGGTAATCATTATTTCCTCGGGAGAGAGGCCGCAGGATGAAGATATCTTTTCCCTGGCCTTGATTGAAATTTCATCGGTAATATAGAGGAGGTCGTTGGCAATTACCGCAATAAGCTTTCCTCCGTTCTCGATTACCATTGTCCTGGTGTAAAGTTTTCCCCTCGCTTCCTTTGCTATGCGGGCGTGGAAATACCCTCCCAGATTAGACCCAAGGGGAGGGGTGATATCTGCCTGTGCCACTCCGACGCGGCATTTCCTGGATTCACTCATTTTTCAGCTCCTGTGCGATTTATTGTTAAAAAGATTTTAACTGTTCTATCTTTTATCCACGTCCCACATCTCCCAGAGCATCCCGACAGCGGCATCCGCCATTATCGAGGCGGCTTCAGGAACAAGCAGTCGGTTTGTAAACGGCCACTGGCCGTATCCTCCCCTGTCTGCCTGTTCCACGGGGGGAACGTATCCCACCCTCGTGTTGGCCAGTTCCACCACCATCGTATTGGCGGCGGGTGAATACCTTTTTATTTCCAATCCTATGGACGTGAAAATTTCTCCCGGCAGGCCGACAAAGGCTGTCTGTCCCATGCGCAGGCACTGGATGGGAACGTTGATTTCCGTGCACCCGGGATTCCACCCGTTATATCTTTTAAGCCAGCTTTCTTCAGGCAGGCTCCTGTCAGGCTTCTTCTTTATTTCGTTCATCAGCCGTTCGGTTTCCGGGGTCTTGGCCAACAGCTGCATCGGTATATTTTTCATGCGGAAATCTATCGGTAAAACAGTCGAGGGATTCTGCTCCCTTTCGATAGCCATGATGGCCGCACCCGCTATGCCCCTGCCTATTCTTTCATGGGGAAGGTTAAGCATGCAGTCGACATCTCCCGATGTTCCCTGCAGGAGAAGGCATGGGACATCCTGTCCGTAAACAAGGGAGATGGTCTCTGCCATTTCTCCGGGCCACTCCGCCCAGATGACATCCGGGCCGCTGTTGGGATGGCAGGCATAATTTACGGCAAACGCCCTTACTTTTTTCTCCGTATCCTTTATGCACAATACCTGTACGGAATTATCGAGGGGGCCGGAAAACCCTATGCGCCCGTCACGTCCGCCGTCCATGGGCCGTGTGTCGTAGATATCCCTGCCGTTTTTCAGGCGGCACAGTTTATTTATCGAGAAACCTTCCGCCTGGGCCTGCCCGTAAAAAATCCCGGCATCAAACAAAGAGCTGCAGGCTTCCATGACACCCTTCACGATATTTTCCGTCAGCTTCTTTATGTAGACGGGGTCGGGGGAAAAGGGCAATCCCGTGGCAGGGACTCCCGACACTATATCTATGGCGGGACCTGTATGGGTATGGGTTGCGGAGAGCATCACGGCCTCGGCAGGTATCCCGCAAGATGAAGCGATTTTCTCCTTTGCAGGATATGTAATATCATCGCTCAGCATGCAGATATCGTTGGCAACCAGGGCAATGCGTTTTCCATCGCTCTCGATGACCATGGCTTTCGTGTAAAGCCGGCTCCGTATTTCCCTGGCAAGCCGCCTGTGATGATAACCCCCGAGGTCCGAACCGAGAGGCGGCGTTATATCTACCTGTGCCACTCCCGCGCGGAAGTTTTGTTTTTCTGACATGTTTCCTTCCGGATGATTATTCTTTGGCTGTTTTTCAGATGTCTATTTTGCTTATTTTCTCAGGATCTATCCGGTCAAGGTTTCCCAATACCTTGCTGTACGCTTCTGCCAGGAGCTTTATCGTTTCAGGCCCGTTGGGAGCGCGCAGGGGCATATTTATTCCTATGTGTGTCCGGGAATGCCTGATGGCGTTGGGATATTGTTCGGGAATGTATTCCACTCCCTCGCCGGCGTTATCCACGCTCCACGGTACACCAAGCCCGTAGGCGTTCTTGTTCCGGAAAACGGTCATTTCGGGAAGTATCAACCTCTGCCATATGGCCGTTCTCATTCCTTCCTTCATGAGGGCTTTATTGACTGCGTCGCGGAAGACCCCGGGGTCTCCTTTCCATCCGATCTTCTCCATGTCCAGCCTGACGACATACTCGTACCAGGTGTGGTTGTATCCTGCCGGTTCAAAAGGCAGTATGATGCCCTTTGAGGCAAGGTGCTTTATCTGTTCATGGAAGTTCAGCGCGTTTTCCTTCTGGACCTTGAGATGGTAGTCCAGCTTTTTCAGCTGTGACCTGCCGAACGCCGCGATAATATCGTTATTCCTGTACATCCAGCCTATCATGTGTGCATGGTAGTCGCGTTTTTCGCCCGGCGCTTTTGTTTCTCCGAATGACCATAGCTGCTTGGCTTTCTCATGTTTTGCCGGGTCGTTGGTAACAAAGAATCCGCCTTCTCCCGAACAGAGGGTCTTGTTATGGGCCATGCTGAAAGCCGCGCAGTCCCCGAACGTTCCGACTTTTTTCCCTTTGAAAAGGGCCCCGGGAGACTGGCAAGCGTCTTCCACTACCAGCAGCTTGTGCTTTCTCGCAATCGCCATGAGTTTTTCCATGTCGAGTGCAAGGCCATGCAGGTGTATGGCAATTATAGCTTTTGTGCGGGGAGTGATGGCGGCTTCTATCTTGTTTACGTCCATGTTGACGGTATCGAAATCAATGTCTACGAATACAGGTATGGCGCAGTGGTGCAAAATGCAGGTTGCGCTTGCAGACCACGAGTATGCGCTGACCAGCACATGGTCACCCGCTCCCACCCCGCATCCCACCAGGCTCATGTGGAGGGCGGCAGTGCCGCTGTTGGTTGTGATGCAGTACTTATTCCCGTTCCACGCGGCAAATTCTTCCTGAAGGGCCAAACATTCCGGGCCAAAGAAATGGTGGTTGCTTCTCAGCGCCGCTATCACCATATCTTCGTCTGTCTTCTCTATAAGCGGCCATGGTTTTACTGCGCCGGCGGGTACGGCCGGTTTGCCTCCGTATATTGCCAATTCTCTCATAATGTTCCTCCCTTGTTATAGGTAAATGTGTGTGTTTTTTCAGCCGCCGGATTGCT
>DAOQVZ010000108.1:3861-8714 GCA_035341815.1 bacterium | reverse complement strand
CCTATATGCGTTGTAACTATGCTTACATCCAGGTCAACCGCAAGGTCTACAACTTCCTTTGTCCTTTCTATTCTCCATTCAACGGTCTTTGTATCCGTGAAACCCGGGCTTCCGAAATCTCCCACGAGTGCGGATATTGTCAGCCCGAGTCCTTTCACGAAGTTTTTAATATCATCGCGTCCGGTTCCTGACAGATTCCTGGGGTCCAGGTCTCCGTGTGTGGCGTAAGGCTGTATTCCTTCAATCTGCAATTCTGCCGCTTTTTTAATGCCTTCCTTGACAGGCAGCCTGAAACAATCGGGAATTACTCCTATTTTCATAAAGGACCTCCTGCTGACTTTTCGGGTTCTGCTGAATTTGAAGATTTAACTTTCATCCCTAACGCTTTTATCCCAATATAGACTTACCGGAACGGCTTTAATGATGTTTATATCAATAGTTCGTGGTTTATTCACGTTTCTTCTTTGCATATCTCTATTGCAGCGTCGGGGCATATTAAAACGCATCTTTTGCATCCACTGCAGGATTTATTTTTGTCGGTTTCAATGTAGTGGTAGCCCATTTTATTAAAATCTTCGGAAACCTTGAATAAATTATTAGGGCATATCTCTATGCATAATTTGCAGGACTTGCACCTTTCCTTATCCACTTTGACTGAAAACATTTTTCGCTCCTATATTCAGACGCTCCAGTTAAATTTTGACTGCAGGTTCCTGAACAGGAATTTCTCGTCCATGATGGTTTTTGCAGTCCTTGCAGATTTTCTCACGACTACGGTATCCCTGTTCTCCAGAGAAAATTCATTCTGCCCGTCAATTACAAGAAGAGCATCCTGAAGTATTTCTATGGAGATTATTTCGCTATCCCGCAAAATGACGGGACGCCATGACAGGGTATGGGGGCAAACGGGGATGATAAGAAAGCACTTCATTTCAGGGTCTAAGACAGGCCCCATTGCGGAGAAAGAATGCGCAGTGGAACCTGTCGGAGTTGCAACTATAAGCCCGTCTCCCCTTGTCTTGAAAATTGTTTCTCTCCTGCCTGCAACGTTTATATCCATTATTCTTATGCCATGCTTGTTTATAAAAGCCTCGTTGAGGCAGAAATCTTTCAATACAATCCTGCCGTTTCTTACCACTGTTACACCAAGAAGCATTCTTTCCGTAACAACATAATTTCCCCTGAGAATCTTTCTTATTTTTGTTTCAGAATCCTGCGGGCTGTTGGTCAGGAACCCTACCTTCCCGTATTTTATGCCATAAATAAGAGTTTTATTGTTTTCTAACAGGTGAACGCCTTTCAGAAGAGTGCCGTCGCCTCCCATGGTTATAATTAAATCCACATTTTTTGAAGAGCTTTGCACCTCTTTTCCACAGCTTTTCAACATTTTTTCCAGGGAAAGCTTTCTGGTTTCTATGCCTTCAATCTTCTTGTTATGCAGAATGAAAATTTTATTAATCATTCATGAACTCCTTGATTCTTTCGGCAATTCTTTCAGGAGACAATCCATACTTGTTAAGAAGGGAATCTCTTTTTCCCTGTTCAATAAATGAATCAGGTAATCCTATTCTCAATAAACGCCCGTTCAGTTTTTTGTCGCTGATATATTCGCACACTGCGGAACCGAAACCTCCGTTTACCGTATTTTCTTCGACGGTTATAATCATATCGGAGCGTTCGACAATTTTCAGCAGGCCTGTTTCGAGAGGCTTGACAGCGCTCACGGGATAAAAAGATACCGGGTGTTTCTCTTCCATGAGTATCCGGCATGCTTCGAGGGAATTGGAAGCCATGCTGCCGCAGCCGAGAACAACTGTTTTCCCGGGCTTTTCTTCCGGGGATATCGAGGGCGGCAGGGATTCCTTGGGAAACCTTATGAAAACAGGAGTTTTATCCTGCAGTGCGGCAATGAGAGTCTCTTTGAGATTTTCAATGCTGTAAGGGGCAAAAATTTTAAGGTTTGGAACAACGCGAAGAAAAGAGATATCAAAAATGCCGTGGTGGGTGGGACCGTCTTCTCCCACTATGCCGGCCCTGTCCACAAGGAAGATAACCGGCAGGTTTTGAAGGCAGATATCGTGGAACAGCTGGTCGTACCCCCTCTGCAGAAAAGTGGAATAGATGGCAACAACTACCTTCATGCCGGCTTTTGCAAGTCCGGAAGCAAAAAGGATGCAGTGGCTTTCCGCAATGCCCACGTCGTAAAATCTTTCCGGGAATCTGGAAGCAAAACCTTCCAGTCCAAGTCCTTTTTCCATGGCTGCTGTTAATACAACCAGTTTTTCTTCTTTTTCCGCAATCTCTTCCAGCGCTTTTCCCACAACCGTGCCCGGCGAGAGGGAAGGGCTTTTTATGAACCTGCCTGTTTCCTTTTCAAACGGGCCGGCGCTGTGAAAAGCCGCGGGTTCTTTTTCAGCAGGTTTGTATCCCTTGCCCTTTTTTGTAACCACGTGAAGCAGAACGGGCTCTTTTATATTCCTGATGTTTGACAATATATCAAGAAGCTGTTTGATATCGTGACCATCTATGGGGCCGAAATATCTCATTCCCATTTTTTCAAAAAAGACGCCCGGTATGAAAAGGTATTTGGTTTTTCTTTCCACCTCGTGAGCCAGTCTCACAATGTCTTCTCCTATTGAAGGGATGGATTTTACCATTTCAGCAAAATCTTCCTTGGGCTTGTTTACAACGGGAGAAGTTATAAGCTTTGCGAGATAGTAAGACAATGCTCCTTTTGTGGAGGATATTGACATTTTGTTATCATTAAGAATTACCAGCAGGTTTTTAGATAAAACCCCGAGAAAGTTAAGTCCTTCAAAAGTGACGCCGTTAGTCAGAGACCCGTCGCCTATCACGGCTATAACCTTGCTGTTATCTCCCAAAAAAGATTGGCCTGTTTTTAATCCTGTGGCTGAAGATACGGCCGTTCCCGCATGTCCCGTTTTGAAAATATCAGCCTCACTTTCTTCGGGGGCAGGGAAGCCGCTTATTCCTTTTTCCTTTCTCAATGTTTTGAAATACGGATATCTTCCGGTGAGCAATTTGTGGGTGTAGCACTGATGGCCCACATCCCATATGATTTTGTCATAAGGTATATTGAATATCCTGTGAAGGCTCAAGGTTAATTCAACAGCCCCGAGGTTGGACGAAAGATGTCCTCCGTTTACAGATACTGTATCTATGATGATAAGGCGTATTTCCTCGCAAAGAGCGGCCATTTCATCCAGAGACAGTTTTTTAATTAAGGAAGGGTCGTCAGAGAGCCTGTCAATTAATTTCATTTTTGATTCTTTGCCTTACCTCTTCTATTTTATCAATCAGCTTAGCGTTCTTACCTATCTCGTAAGCTTTCATAAACCATGTAATAGATTTCGTATATTCGCTTAATTCAAGATACAGGTATCCAAGATGTTCGTATATCTCGGCGTCTTGTTCTTTGCCGGCTGCTTTTTCCAGGTATTTTTTTGCTTTCCTGTAGTTGCCCTGCTTGAAATATGCCCATCCCAAACTGTCAAGAAAAGCGCCGTTTTCCGGTTCAATGCTGCATGCTCTCTTAATCAGCTCGTACGCTTCCTGCAGGTTCCGGTCTTTCACCAGGTAGCTGTATCCCAGGTAATTGAGAGCAAGGGCATTCTCTGGTTCTATTTCTATGGCTTTTTTCATTTCTTCTTCCATTTTTTCCGGCAGGTTCATCTTGTCGTATACCATGCCAAGGTAAAACCTTGCGGTCGAAGTGTCTTGCAGCTGCGTGCTTTTTCTGAAAAATTCTTCTGCCCTCGGATAATCTTCTTCTTCTGAATAAATCGTTCCCAGCAGGTTGTAGAATTCAGCATTTCTTATTCCGTTTCCCAATGCTTCATTCAGCAGGGATTTCGTTTTTTCCTTTTCCTTTGCCCTGTAGCTTGAAGAGATGAGAAATGAATAAGAGACGCTGTCCTTCGGATTCAGGCTGACTGCCCTACGGAAATATTCATTCGCTTCAGCTTCTTTCCCCTGTTTGCTGTACAGAAGGGCAAGGGCGACTATCCCCTTCCAGAAACTCTGTGAAAGTTTTATTGAAGAAAGATAGGCTTCTTCTGCTTTGTCGTACTGTTCCATGCGTTCGAACAGATTGCCGTGGTTAAACCAGAGCAGATAATTGTTCGGGAAGGCTTCCAGGAGAATTTTATATTGTTCGGAAGCTTCTTCCAGCTGGTTAAGGGCAACAAGCATATCGCATAAGACCATCCTGGCAGACTGGTTTTCAGGTTCCAAAGAAAGGCCTTTTTTCATGTATGAAGCAGCCAATTGATGGTTGTTCTCAAGCAGATAGGTTATTCCGAGGCTGAACAACGCATCGAAATTGTCAGGGTCAATTCTCAAGGCCCTGAAAAAACACCGTTTAGCTTCCTTTGTCTTTTTGTCTTTCACATACAGGTTGCCCATTTTGACATAAAGATAGCTGGATTCTCCTTCCTTCCAGATGGTCTTCCTGTAGGCCTCGATGGCTTCCTCTTTTTTATCTGCTTTTTCGTGCAAAAGGCCTTTTGCATATGTTGCCAGCCCTGAACCCTGCCTCAGGTGGTAACATCCGGTGAAAAGAGACAGGAACAATATTAACAGAAATAAAAGTCTCATTTATCTTTTTCTCTTTTTATGTCTGAGAGCCGCAAGTCTTTTTTTCCTTTTATGGGTTTTTATTTTTGCTCTTTTTCTTTTCTTACCACAGGGCATATTCTTCTCCTTTACCCCGAACTCTGCCTTGATACACTTGCATGGTGAGGGGTTTCCGATTTATCTCTTTTTACCTGTACTTTACCCTTTACCCCGAACTCTGCCTTGATACACTTGCATGGTGAGGGGTTTCCGATTTA
>DAOQVZ010000108.1:0-3761 GCA_035341815.1 bacterium | reverse complement strand
TCTCTTTTTGTATAGTATTCTTAACCGCGAGGGCTTCTTTCTGTTAACTTTTTGGATGCTGTTTATACCGCTTTTATATTACCTTATTTAGCGGGTATTCTACAATACCCTGAGCTCCGAGTTTTTTCAGTTCAGGTATCAGGATTTTTGCCTTCTGCTTGTCAATAATAGTTTCTATGGCAAGCCATTTTTCATCCGTGAGCGAGGATATTGTGGGATTTTTCATTGCAGGAAGAATTTTAAGAATTTTTTGCAGGTCTTTCTTGCGAACATTCATCTTGAGCCCTGCCTTGTTTTCCGCCTCAAGAGCTCCTTTCAGTAAAAGAGCAAGATTTTCTATCTTCTCCCTTTTCCATTTATCCTGCCATGCCTTTTTGTTCACAATCAGCTTGGGTACGGACTCCATTACTATATCTATTATCTTAAGATTGTGAGAAGTCAGGGTACTTCCTGTTTCCGTTATTTCCACGATGGCATCAACAAGTTTGCCTGCTTTTATCTCTGTTGCCCCAAAAGAAAATTCAACTTTTGCAGAAACCTTTTTCTTCTTCAGATAGTCTTTTGTCACATTAACCAATTCCGTTGCAATAAGCTTGCCTTTCAGGTCGGCCGGTTTCCTTATGCCTGAATTTTCAGGAACTGCAAGCACTATCTTTACAGGCCTGAACCCCTGTTTTGAATATACAAGGTCGCATATCTCCATTACTTTAACCTTGTTTTCAGTTATCCAGTCTTTGCCGGAAATGCCTATATCAAAGGCGCCCATCTCCACGTATTTGGGAATCTCCTGCGCTCTCAACAGCACTCCTTCCATTTCGGGGTCATCCGTTCCTATGTAATAGCTCCTTGAACCCGTATAAAGCTTGAATCCTGCATGTTCGAAAAGAGTAACAGTCGATTCCTGCAGAGACCCCTTGGGTAAAGCCATTTTAAGTTTCTTCATTAATTTCTCCTTCTGAAAAAACTCCGGTTTTCCTGTATTTTTGATATCTCAGTTCAACAAGCTCTTCCCTGTTGATGGTCTTAAGCTCTCTTAAATTTTTATCGAGAGACTCTGTCATAAGGGAGAACGTTTCATTCCAGTCCCTGTGGGCTCCTCCCGGGGCTTCCGGTATTATTTCGTCGGCGATGCCCATGTCTAAAAGTACGTTTGCCGTTAGTTTTAAAGCTTTCGCTGCTTCTTCGACAGCCGTCTGAGATTTCCATAGAATGGAGGCGCATCCTTCGGGAGAAATGACGGAATAGATGGAATATTGCTGCATAAGCAACCTGTCCGCAACGCCTATTCCAAGGGCTCCCCCGCTGCCTCCTTCTCCTATAACTACAGCCAGAACAGGCGTTTTTAAGAGAGACATCTCATAAAGGTTGTTTGCAATGGTTAATGCCTGTCCTCTTTCTTCCGCAGCAATATCAGGATTTGCGCCGGGAGTGTCTATGAAAGAGATTAACGGGCAATGCATCTTCTCTCCCAGTTTCATTATTCGCAGAGCTTTTTTATATCCTTCCGGATGAGCCATTCCAAATTTTCTGAAAATGTTTTCCTTGGTGTCCCGTCCCTTTTGATGTCCGACAATTCCTACAGGTATTCCCTTGAATCTGGCAAAACCCGCTACTATCGATGTATCGTCAGCGTAACATCTGTCTCCGTGAAGTTCCACGAAATCCTCAAAGATATTTTCAATATAATCGAGAGTGTGAGGCCTGTTGGGATGTCGTGCAACCTGTACAATCTGCCAGTCGGTCAGATTAGAAAAAATTTCTTTAATCTTTCCGTTTAACTGTTGTTTGAGATTGATTCTTTCCGTTGTATCCTGCTCGGAGGTCCTTTCCTTTTTCCTGCATTCAACTCTTTCGAGTTTCTTGTCCAGCTCTTCAATGGGTTTTTCAAACTCAAGGTATTTTTTTTCCATTATCAGATTATTTTGGGAACTTTAAAAAAACTGTCTGTTTTGTCAGGGGCATTGGATAAAAGCTCTTTTCTGTCCATGGAAATTGATGTTTCGTCATTTCTCAGAACAGTCTTTTGTTTCATTATATTGTAGGCCGGTTTTACGTTGCCAGTTTCAAGAGAGGAAAGAGTTGAGACGTAATCCAGAATTCTTTCGAATTCATGGACAAAAGACTTGAGCTCGTCTTCTGAAAGGCTAATTCTTGCAAGTACTCCCAGGTATTCAATCTCTTCTTTGTTTATGCTTTTCCTGTCGGCCATTTTTTATCCGTTTTAATCCTGACTGCCTGTTAATGATTATCCGTCTATTCCTGCAGAATAATAATTATATTCCACAAAGACTCAAAAGTCAAGATAAATAAATTTGCTTTGACAAAAAAAATATATTAAAATATTATTCTATGAATTTTTAATTTTTATCTTGACATCTGAAATTTATATGGTATTATACATCTTAAAATTAAATATTCGGATTCAAAATAGTGAACACTTTTTTTACAATATAAGGAGGTGAATTATGGCAGAGAAGAAAAATAGCCCGGCTGGGGTGATTATTCTTATAATAATCATTCTGTTAGCGCTTTTCTTTATCATCAAGCAGGCATTGCCCAAGAGAGCTCCAGAGATGCCTCCGGCAATGGAAGGCGTAATACCTGAGGGAGAAGCACCGGCAGAAGTACCAGCAGAAGAAGCACCGGCAGAAGCACCGGCAGAAACACCGGCTCAGCAGTAAGAAAAATTAATATCTATTGACAGTTAGAAAAGATTCGGGTAAAATCTTACGTAGATATTATTTTTTGGTCATTGAAAATCGAGTTATGGAGGTATCCGGACCTCAAGATAGTTTAAAAGAGGGTTTGATCCTGGCTCAGGGTGAACGCTGGCGGCGTGCCTAACACATGCAAGTCGTGCGACGAACTCGGAGGATTTTATTTCGGTAGAATTCTCCGGGGGAAAGCGGCGGACGGGTGAGTAACACTTAAGTAATCTCCCCCAAGGACTGGGATAATTCGCTGAAAGGCGGACTAATACCAGATAATCTTTTTTGATGGCAGCATCTTTAAAGCAAAGGCCTGTTGCAAAACAGGCTGCCATGGGATGAGCTTGAGTCCTATCAGCTAGTTGGTAAGGTAATGGCTTACCAAGGCGATGACGGGTAGCTGGTCTGAGAGGACGACCAGCCACATGGGGATTGAGACACGGCCCCGACTCCTACGGGAGGCAGCAGTGGGGAATATTGGACAATGCCCGAAAGGGTGATCCAGCGACGCCGCGTGGGTGATGAAGGCCTTCGGGTCGTAAAACCATGTCAAGTGGGAAGAATCCGTCTCTGACGGATGACGGTACTACTAAAGGAAGCCCCGGCTAATTCCGTGCCAGCAGCCGCGGTAATACGGAAGGGGCAAGCGTTACCCGGATTTACTGGGTGTAAAGGGTCCGCAGGCGGTTGGGTATGTCAGTTTTGAAATACTCTGGCTCAACCAGAGAATTGGAACTGAAACTACCTGACTTTGAGTCTAGATGGGGGAAATGGAACTGCCGGTGTAGCGGTGGAATGCGTAGATATCGGGAGGAACACCTGTGGCGAAGGCGATTTCCTAATCTGGGACTGACGCTCAGGGACGAAAGTGTGGGGAGCGATCGGGATTAGATACCCCGGTAGTCCACACCGTAAACGATGGGTGCTAGGTGTCGGTCTGGTAAAACGGATCGGTGCCGAAGTTAACACGTTAAGCACCCCACCTGGGGACTACGGTCGCAAGGCTGAAACCCAAAGGAATTGACGGGGGTCCGCACAACCGGTGGAACATGT
>DAOQVZ010000107.1:0-8755 GCA_035341815.1 bacterium | reverse complement strand
TCTAAAATTCCGACATAAGGAAGGTATTATACCTGTATACTATGGAAACGGTAGGCGCACCCTTCAGGGTGCGTAACTGTAAAAACGCAGGCTTCCCGGACAAGTCCCGGGATAAAAAAGCCTGCGGATACCGATATAATAAGAAGGTGCGAGACAATGGTGGAGGTCTGTCCTATGCGTATTCTGCGGAGGTCCGACCTCCGCCTATAAGTTCAGCATGGTAAACAATGAGAGACCCTGAAATGAATTCAGGGTGACACAAAAATACTAAATAAGAAACGCAGGCTTCCCGGACAAGCCCGGGATAAAGAAGCCTGCGGTTACAAAAAAAAGAGTTTGCTAAACCTATATCTATCGAGGATTTTAACATTAAATCGCTTATGTCTGTCGAATTTAATTGTCTCCTTGCTTTTTGACTGAATATAGGCAGTTGGCGTAAGAACATAACTTGACATAAAAAATATTTGCTATACAATTATAGATATGGAAACGAAAAAAATTCTGGCTATTGACCTGGGTGCGGAGAGCGGCAGGGGTGTTTTGGGAGAATTCACGGGAGACAAGATAACCGTAAAGGAACTTTACAGGTTTTCTTCCCAAAACGTGAAGATTCATTCGCATATTTACTGGGATGTTCTTTCTATATTTTCAGAAATAAAAAAAATTATTTCCCTTGCAGGCAGAGAAGGCAATATTGAAGGCATAGGCATTACTACCTGGGGAGTAGATTACGGGCTTTTCGGAGATAACGGGCTGTTGTTGTCAAATCCTTTCCACTACAGGGACAGCCGTACCAAGGGAGTGCCGGAGGAAGTCGGCGCCTTGGTGGGCAGTGAAAGACTTTACGAAAAGACGGGCATACAGTCTATTCCCATAGCCTCCCTTTTCCAGCTGTATGCCACAAAAAAGGAATTTCCCTACCTTTTTGACGATGCCAGGAAGCTCCTTTTCATGCCCGATATTTTTAATTTTTTCCTCACTGGAGAGCAGGTTTCCGAGTATACCATTGCAACAACTTCCGCGATGTACAATTCAAACAGCCACGGCCAGATGAGGGCTCCGAGAGGGAACTGGAACTACGATATCCTGGAAGAACTGGGTTTGCCCGGAAATATTCTTGCGGATGTTATTTCGCCGGGCACTTTTATAGCCAATGTAACGGCCGATGTAAAGGAAGAAACAGGCTGCGGCGATATACCCGTTTACGCCGTCTGCTGCCACGATACCGCTTCCGCCGTTGCAGGGGTGCCTGCGGGGGAAAACCTCTGGGCTTATATCTCTTCGGGCACATGGTCCCTTCTTGGTGTGGAAATCGAAAATCCCATAATAAACGAAAAAAGCTTTAGGTATAATTTTTCAAACGAAGGCGGCTTTGGAGGAACCATTAGATTTTTAAAAAATATAATGGGTCTCTGGATATGGCAGGAATGCAGAAAAGAGTGGGTGAAGGAAGGGAAGGAATATTCTTATCTTGAAATGACCGAAATGGCAGATAAGGCAAAATCCTTCAGCGCTTTCATAGATATAAACAGAAGCGAATTCCTGTTCCCCGGCAACATGGTGGAGAAGATACAGTCTTTCTGCAGTAAAACCGGCCAGGAAGTTCCACAGGGAATAGACTCCATAACAAGGGTTATACTTGAAAGTCTTGCGATGGAATATAAATACGCTTTTGAAAACCTTGAAGATTCCTTGCAGAACAAGATAGAGACGCTTCATATTGTCGGAGGAGGCTCGCAAAACAGGCTGCTTTCCCAGTTTTCCGCCTCGGCAACAAAAAAGACAGTTATGGCGGGACCTGTTGAAGCAACTTCGGCAGGCAACCTGCTCGTACAGGCAATGGCAAAAAAAGATATTTCTGATATTTCCCAATTGAGAACAGTGGTAAGAAATTCTTTCCCCCTTTTCGTTTACCAGCCCAAGGAAACAGCTCTCTGGGACCAACATTACGAAACATACAAGAAACTTAAAGATGTCAGACAGGGATTTTGATTATCTCGACGGGTCTTTGAGAAACTACATCGAAAGTCTCTCTGCCAAAACGCCTGTTCCGGGCGGCGGCAGTGCAGTTGCCTGTGTTGCCTCTCTGAGTAGTTCCCTCATAGGAATGGTTTTACATTACACTTTCGGAAAGGAGAGATACCTTGCCTATGGTGAAGAACTTAAACGAATCAAGGCTGAGAATGACGATATTTCCATGAGATTGTCCGATTATATTGAAAAAGACAGCATGATTTACGAAAATATCAGAAAGCATACGAAAGAAAATCCTGCCCTTGCAGAAAATTTTCTCAAGGAATCTGCTCAGATGCACCTGGATATATGCAGGAAAACATTAAGACTGATGATTTTTGCTGAAATACTTGCCGTTAAAGGTAACAAAAACCTTATTTCTGACACGGCGATATCCGCACAGCTTGCCATTGCTGCGTTCAGGAGTGGCAGAATCAATATGCTTGTAAATATTAAATACATAAAAGACGTGAAATTTTGCGAAGAAGTTCTTTCAGAGGCAGATATCATGGAAAAGGATATTGAAAACAGGAATCTGTCGGTTTATCTTGAAAGCAAAGAACAGTTGAGAGATAAATAATGGATGCAAAACTTATAGACGGAAGGGCGATTGCCGATTCGATAAAGGAAGAAGTGATAAGGGAAGCAGCAATTCTTTCCCAAGAGGGAATAAATCTCAGGCTTGTGGCGGTACAGGCGGGAGAAAATCCTGCAAGTGCCGTTTACGTGAAACAGCAGAAGAAAAACTGTGAAAAGGCAGGAATATCATATGAGTTAAAGAGTATAAGTGCGGATATTACGGAAGCATGCCTCCTTGAGGAGATAGAAAAGCTTAACTCTGACAGTACAGTTACGGGCATAATACTGCAGATGCCTCTTCCGGAAGGAATAGATGCGAGAAAAGTCCAGGCTGCCATCTCGGTTGCAAAGGATGTTGAAGGAGTCAATCCTTCAAACATGGGCTGGGTTATATACGGCAGGCCTTTCCTTGCTCCCTGTACGGCTCTCGCGGTTAAGGAGATAATCGATGCAACCGGCGTGCATCTCTACGGAAAAGAGGTTGTTATTGTTGGACACAGCGATATAGTGGGAAAACCCGTTGCCCTTCTCCTTCTTGATAAATTTGCCACGGTATCTGTGTGCCACATAGGAACAAGCGAAGCAGGGATGCTTGAAGAACACGTCAGGAGAGCCGATATCCTGGTTGTGGCAGTGGGAAGAGCAAATGTAATTCCCGGCGAATGGGTCAAAGAAGGCGCTGTTGTTGTCGACGTCGGAATAAACAGGGTGGGCGACAAAATCGCAGGTGATGTTGAATTTGATTCCGCAAGCAAGAAAGCATCTTTCATAACTCCCGTACCCGGGGGCGTGGGCCCTGTAACTACGGCAATCTTACTCAGAAATGTTGTGAAGGCGGCAAAGTGGACGAAAAACAGGTAGTTGATTATACAAAATACAGGCTCAAGCCCGAATCTGAAATCATCAAGATGCTCAAGGAAGTATCTCAGTTGCAGGTCCTTCTGTGCGAAAAATGCTACAAAAAGTTTGAAGAGGATTTCGAACCTGAATGCCTTGAACTGAGGGAAATTATAAGCCGTTCCGGCACAACCCTGCTTAAATGCACCTCAATACCTTTTCTCTGCAATAACTATCTAACCGGCAATATCCTTGAACGGATTAGAAACGATAATTGCACCGTGGGTGTTGTCTCCTGCGGCATTGGAATACAATATGTCGCCGGAGTTATAAAAGGCGGGAAAAAAGTTTTGGCTCTGGCCGATACGGTTTCACAGAGCGGTAATGCCACGAGTATTTCCGGCTACCACGGAATTGCTCTCGGAGAAGAAAAATGCGCGGCGTGCGGGCAATGCTGGCTGGAAATTACAGGGGGGATTTGCCCTGTTATCAACTGCGCAAAAAGCCTGCTGAACGGCCCGTGCGGGGGTGCTGATAAAAATGGGATGTGCGAGGTAAACCCTGAAAAGAAATGTGCCTGGATAGAGATATTTGAGAGGTTGGAAAAGAGCAAAAGAAAAATTTCGGGTTCAATTAAAACAATAAATCATGATATTTTCGGGCCGTATGAACGGGAGAAGATATCTCTCCTGAGCCGCGAAAGAAGGAAAGAAGGCTTTTACGGCGGCGTTCATCCGGAAGAGAGAAAGGAAGATACGGCCGGCCTTGCCATTGCAGTTTTTCCTGCGCCTGAAAAAGTATGCCTTTTTCTTTCCCAGCATGCCGGCCTGCCTGCGAAACCGTTGGTTCGTGCCGGTGACTTTGTAAAAGCAGGTCAGAAGATAGCCGAAAGCTCGGGTTTTATTTCCGCTCCCGTACATTCAAGCGTAAGCGGAAAGGTACTATCCGTAACGGAGCAAGTCCATCCCGTAACCGGGCAGTTATCCCCTGCAGTTATAATAGAAAACGACGGGCGGGATGAAAGGGATTTTTCTGTAGAACCTCTTGCAGGATGGGAATCTCTTGAGCCTTTAAAACTTCTCGATTATATCAGGGAAAAGGGCATAGTCGGAATGGGGGGTGCCATGTTTCCTTCTGCAGTAAAACTTTTTCCTCCCAGGCCGGTTGATACCCTGCTTATAAATGGATGCGAGTGCGAGCCGTGTCTCAACGGAGATAACCGTCTCATGGTTGAACATCCCGTAGAAATTATCAAGGGTGCAGAAGTGGCGAAAAAACTCCTTTGTGCAGGGAAAATATTATTCTGCATCGAGGAAAACAAGAAAGAAGCCGTTGAAGCTTTAAGATCCAGCATGCAAATTTCCACGGATATGAATGTCGTGGAACTAAAGACAAAATATCCCCAGGGTGCGGAAAAAATGCTCATAAAAAGAGTCCTTGAAAGGAGTGTTCCCGATGGGAAACTGCCTTTTGATGTTGGAGCGGTTGTTCTCAATGTGGGGACGGCATATGCTATCTGCAGGGCGGTATGCGAAGGAATGCCTCTTTTTGAAAGGATTGTGACAGTGTCGGGAGACGTGGTTACCCGCAGGGGCAATTTTTTGATGAAAATAGGAACTCCTTTCTCACATATTGCAGGGAAGTGCCTCGCTTCCGGCGCTGATATTGGAAAGCATGATATTAAAATGGGCGGCCCCATGATGGGTATTCTGCAGAAAAATACGGATTCTGCAGTAATCAAAGGTACGACGGGAATTCTTTTTCTTGAAAAATCTCCCGTGGAAGTTTCAGAATCGAGGGACTGCATTAAATGCGGAAGATGCGTCGATGTATGTCCCATGGAACTCTATCCCCACTACTATGCCTATTACGGCAAAAAAGGTTTATGGGGAAAATGTGTTGAATACGGTGTGAATAAATGCATAGAATGCGGATGCTGCCAGTATATATGCTCTTCGAAGATAGACCTCGTGGGATACATCAAAAAGGCAAAAAGATATGCTGATAACCAAGCTTAAGAAGAGGCAGGAATTGCTCAATATGATTGAGAGAAAGACGGTTTTTGTTTTCAAGTGCTTCGGATGCAGCGAGGTTTTTTTTCCCGAGGAGGATATAGACGGTTTTATCCGTGAAAATAGTGCCGTAATTGCAGGCGTGGCAAGAATCGATTACTTATGCAATGAAGAATTTACCAAAAGCTATCTGAACTCCTTTGACCGCGGAATAAAAGAGTCTGAGAGGATAGTGGTTTTTTCATGCGGGGTGGGGGTTCAGGTGGTTGCAAAGCTGCTTGAGAATAAAAGAGTTCTGCCCGGATGCGACACCCATTACCTCAAAGGTTTTCAGGGCATAACTTCCCAGGATGCCGACTGTGAACAGTGCGGCTCATGTTACCTTAATATGACTGGAGGTATCTGTCCGCTGACTGCTTGCGCAAAAGGACTGCTGAACGGGCCCTGTGGAGGCGCAAACGAAAAAGGCAAATGCGAAGTGAACCCGGAAATTGACTGCGGCTGGATTCTTATATATAACCGTCTTAAGGATATGAAAGAGGAAAAAATCATGGCTGGCACGGACGTGAAAATCAGGGACTACAGCCTGATAACAGGCGAAAAAACAGAGAAGAAGTAGCGGAGAACCTTTGTAAGTTGTATTTTTAATCGTTTTTGTAGCGGTGCGATTTATCGCACGGTTTTGACTCCGCATCAAAAGCATAGGACCGTTCTGTATGAGGAGAGCGTAAATGAAAAAAATCATATATGGATTTATCATTGTTTTGTTTCTATGCACGGGGCTGTTAACCTTTGCAGAAATAACCCCTGAAGACGTAGAAGCCAGGGTGGAAGGAATTTTAAAAAGCGCGTACGGCTACATGGAAAAAGGCAACCATGAAAACGCCCGCAGGGAGTTCGCAAAGCTTAAAGACGTTTCAGGACTGGACGGTGCAAGGGAGATGTCCCTGTTCAATATAGCGGAGAGTTACAGGCAGGAAAAGGATTATGCGGGTGCGCACAGGATTTACGGCGATATAATGAAACTTGACAAGCTGGCTGACTACTACCGGATATACGGATTGTTTCAACAGGCGGATATCTATATAGAGCAGAAGGATTACAAAACGGCAAGGCGGTTGTATGAAGAGATTGCAAAATCAGGAGGAGCTTCGGGACACCATGTTTTTACCGCTCAGTTAAAAACTGCCGATACCTACAGGGCTGAGCGCAGATATTCTCTTGCAGCAGATATGTGCAAAAGGCTCCTGATAGAGCAGGAAAATTCGGCATATCCCCACGAAGGATACAGGCTTGACTTGAGGGACATGCTGGAAGCCATGGAAGGACTTGCGGACGGAGCTGTTGAAAAAAGCCGGCAGGAAAAACTTGCGGAATGGGTAAAGAGTCCGAAACATGCAATATATGTTTCTCTCCGGGGTAAAGACAATAACTCCGGAACGAAGGAGCAGCCTTTTGCAACAATAGAAAGGGCGCGGGAAGAGGTAAGAAAGCTTAATGAGAAAGGTATGCCGCCGTGCGGTGTAGCTGTATACCTGAGGGGAGGAAAATATTTCCTTGATGAGAGCATAATTTTAGAGGGTAAGAAAGATTCGGGCACCGAGGCAGGCCCCGTGGTATACAGAAATTATCCGGGAGAGGAAGTGCGGCTGATAGGAGGGGTTCAGATTGAGGGTTTCAAGCCTCTTGCCGATCCTGAAGTATTGAGAAGGCTGCCGGAAGAATCCCGGAGGAAAGTCATGGTTGCAGATTTGAAGGAATCAGAGATAACGGATTACGGAATACTTCTGAGCAGGGGATACGCCAAGGCAGCTCCACCTGAAATTACCAATGTAAGCGCAATGGAGCTTATATATAACGGCGGAATAATGCAGCTTTCACGCTGGCCCAATGAAGGATGGGCAAGGGTGGCCGGCCTGGTAAATCCCAGGGGAGATTACTTATTCCGTAATACTCCTTACCAGAAAGGAAAATTTATTTATTCGGGAGACAGGCCTGGAAGGTGGAAAGAAGAGAAGGAAATCTGGCTTAAAGGCTACATGGGGCCGAAGGTTCCTTATTTCATAAAACATCTCAAGGTAACTTCCATAGACTCTGACAAGAAAATAATATATGTGGCGGATGATCCCCGGTGGGCGCACCTGAATGACCCTGCATCTGTCGGGAACCGCATATCAGCCAATACTCCTTATTTCGCGTACAACCTTTTAAGCGAAATAGATATGCCGGGTGAATGGTACATTGACAGGGAGACCGGCAGGCTGTATTTCTACCCGCCCGGAGATATTGAAGGAAGCGAGGTTATAGCGACGATGCTTGAGGCGCCTCTCGTACAGTTTAAAGGCGTGTCAAACATTGTTTTTTACGGATTGACCGTGGAAGGCGGAAGGTCCCACGCTTTTGAGATTAAGGGAGGCAGGAATAACGTAATTGCGGGGTGTGTAATACGCAATACGGGCCAGTGGGCGGTTAAAATAGAGAAGGGATGGGAACACAAGGTTGCGGGGTGCGATATACACGATACGGGCGAAGGCGGAGTTTCTCTTGATGGCGGCGGGGACAGGGCAAAGCTCATTCCTGCAAGGCACCTGGTGGAGAATAACCACATATGCCGTTTCAACAGGTTTTGCGGCGGGTACCGCCAGGGAGTAAGCATCCAGGGCGTAGGCCAGCGCGTCTCCCATAACGTGATACACGACAGCCCCCACCAGGGAATATACCTTGACTCAAACGACCATGTTGTGGAGTTCAACGAGTTTCATGACGCTCCACACGAGGCGAAGGAAAACGGTTTCATATATATTTACGGCATAGACAAAAGGTGGCTCAGCAGGGGTTCCCTAATACGGAACAATTTTTTTCATCACATAACCGACCGTTCTTCTCCCAATCTCTCTCACGCGCTTGTTGCAATACACGTGGACGGAAGAAACGGCGGGATGGTGATAGAGAAAAATATTTTTTACAGGTTCCCCTACGGAATCTCCAGTTCGCATCCGGATATGCGTCATGAAAACAATCTTTTTATTGACGGGGAGGGGGCCTGCATGGCCATAGCGGACAGGGGCAGGGATTTTTTTGTCACCCCGGAAGGTAAGCTCAAGACAGACAGCATAGAGAGTTCTCTGGCAAGGAACCTGAGGGGTTTCAGGTATAAACAGCCTCCATGGAGTTACAGGTACCCGCAACTGGTAAATTCTCTCATTGTGGAAGGATATCCGATGAGGACGGAAAATACCGTGGTTGAACGCAACGTTAATACAGGCGGCGCTTTCCTGGCCATGGGAAGGAATGTTGCCAAATATAATATGATA
>DAOQVZ010000106.1:0-8779 GCA_035341815.1 bacterium | reverse complement strand
TCTGCAATTTGACTCCATTCCCTGTAACCCTGACCGCATCTCCCGAAGCTCCTTCAACAGTCAATCCTTCCACGATAACATTATCGCCGTCAATTGAGATCTCTTTAACCTTTACAGGCTTTTTCATGTATGCGCGTATCACAACGGGATTTAAAGAAGTTCCTGATACTGAGATTTTAAGCGCTTCACTGTAACTGCCTTCAGAAATGTAGAGTGTATCTCCGGAATTGAGCCGGCCTGCTGCCGCAGAAATTGTTCTCATGCCATTTTTCAGGGAAGTGCCGGAAGCCCCGTCGTTTCCTTCAGTGGAGACATAAAATATATTTCCAGGCTGTTCAAAATAAGCTCCCCTATTGCCGTCTCCGGTACCTTTCCCGAAAAAGGGACTGTCACTCTGAAGCCTGTAATCCATGTAAGAAGGGTCTGCAAATCCTGCCTCCGATATGCTTGCTGAATCATTATTAAGAACTATATTGTTGATAAATGCTATGTCATGTTTAACAATATTTTCATCCTTTTTTCCATGGGCAGAGGAAAATCCCTGCGTTCCCATTGTACCTAATACGGTATTGCTGCGCACGATAACTCTTTCACTGCCATCCTCCGGAAAACTGCCGTACCAGTTAAGAGCGCTGAAGGAACCCGTAAGTACATTTCCCTGGAAAACACTTTGCGCAGGCATGCCGCGTCCGAGAAAGGTATGAATTGCAGGGTCGTCCATGATATTGTTAATAAAATGGTTTCGTAAACCCGGCCAGCCATAAGTTCTGATCGCTCCGTAGACGGGAACTCCCGCTGTCCTGAGAGTTGAAATAGAGGTGTCTATGCGGTTGCCTGTAAAAAGATTGTCAGAATCGGAGTTATGCGTTCCGGCTGTTTTGTCAATAAGAATTCCTCCCCTAAGTCCGTTGCGTATACCGTAATTATTTTTTATAAGCGTCCATTTTGTATTTCTCCAGAGTACCAGGCCCGCAAGCTCGGTGGCGAAAAAACTGCAGTTTTCAACCGTATTGTGATGTCCGTCATAAACGGCAAGCCCGGCAAACCCATACCTGAAATGAATACCTTTTATACGTATGTAGCTTCCCCTTAATTCAACGCCGCCCCTGCCTTCCTTGTAAATATCCCTTCTGCCGTGTGAAACTCCCATAACAACAGGGGTGGAAACCACAGCCAGGCGGTTTACATCAGGACCTCCGCTGTTGGAAAAACGGACATAGAGTTTTTCGTTCTCCTCATCGTAGTGGAACGTGCCCGGCAGTTCCTCTACCCGCTCTACAGAACCCGCATTCTCAAGTTTTATAAAAGAAGGCTCTTCCCATATTCCGGAAATCTGCACGGTGGGCAGGTAAGGGTCTTTCTGAAGGCGGCATGCGGCCTCGCAGGTATATTTCATCCCTTCGGTCTTCACAAGTGAAGCAGGATATGACGCACTGTTAAACAGCACCCTGTGTCCGGGCGCCGCTGCAATAGTAACAGGTTTTCCTTCGCTGCCGGAACATTTTACTGCAAGGCCTGCCGTATTATATTCGCCTTCCACTATCAGGAGGGTGTCACCCGGCTTCAGAAAAGAAACCGCATGTTCCATGCTCTTCCATGAAGAGTCCCATGTGAGCCCGTCTGAATTATCGTTTCCTTTGCAGGAAACATAATATGTCTTTCCGGGATGTATGAGAGTTCCGGCGCCGTAAAGATTTTCATCTATTTTTACAGGAAGGGTCAGAGACGCCATTTCTCCTCCCGGATTTTCCGAAAAAGAAACCCTGCATGCGGATAACACGATTATTAAAAGAATAGCTGAAAATAATCTTTTCTTATTCATCTCTCCTCCATTTATTTTTCTTGTTACATTATATACTTTATAAAGAGATATTAGAAGAGATAAAATGGTTATTTCGGGGAAGCCCTTCAATTTATGATATAATAAAAACAAAAAAGGACTGCAATGACAGGAAAAAACATTTTATTCGGCACTCTCGTAATTTTGCTTTCTTTAATTTGCCCTGGTTGCTCAAACCTTTCCCTGCAAAACGGGGTAAACAAGGATATTTCAGGAATAATAAGCGGCAGGGACGGAACAGCAATGGTTTTTATTCCCGCCGGAGAATTTATGATGGGTACCCCCCCCGGAACTGGAAGCCCCGATGAGGAACCTCAAAGAAAGGTATATCTTGATGCGTATTACATTGACTCGCATGAAGTGACCGTTGCACAATACAGGAGATTCTGCAGGGAAAGTGAAAGGAAGATGCCGGAACCGCCTCCATGGGGATGGGTGGAAAAACATCCCATGGTAATGGTATCATGGCAGGATGCTTCTGATTACGCCCTACACTACGGCAAAAGACTTCCTACCGAAGCTGAATGGGAAAAAGCATGCAGGGCGGGAAGCTCCGCTCTTTACCATTACGGAAACAGGGAAACAGAACTGGACAATTTCGCATGGTACAGGGATAACTCTTGCGAAATAACACATCCCGTATCCACAAAAGCTCCGAATGAATGGGGTATATATGATATGCTCGGCAATGTATGGGAATGGTGCAGCGACTGGTATTCAGAGGATTACTACAAACATGCCCCCTTCAGGAATCCAGCCGGACCCGGCTCGGGTACATTCAAGGTAATGAGGGGAGGAGGCTGGCCTGTAAATGCTTTTTTCTGCCGTTGCGCCAACAGGTACAGGGTTACCCCTGAATCTGGCAACATGTTCAGCGGATTCAGATGCGCAGTTTCCGCTCCTTGAAACACTCATGAAAAATATAAGCGCCAATTATCAATAAATACGAACCTCTGGTTTGCCATCTTGAAACCTGATTCTCTACATATAAGGACAGGCTTGTTTACCACGTGAGGAGTGAAATGAAAATAATCAGATTTTGTTTCGGTTTGATTCTTGTAATGGCAATAACAGTACAGGCACAGAGCGATGCATATAAGGAATGGATTAGAAGAAGGGATGCCTTGAAACAGGACGGCAGGGTTGTCCGGTATTACACCTTTGAGGATGTCAAAGACAGCAAAAGTCCCGTGGCAGACCTGAGCAGTAACGGCAAGCACCTCACTTTTGTTCCATACAGGGATCCCGTGAGCAAAGAATCTTTTGACGACCTTCATGTCATAGAAGGAAGATGGCCTGAAAAGAGAGCCGTGAGACTTGACAGGGGATACTACCAGGGTGCAACAGTTCCCATAGAAAACAGGCAGTTCACGGCGGAAGTATGGTTCCGCAGGCAGGGCTCCGGAAGCCTTACGGGAGGAGGGCTGAAAAATGGCACCATCCTTGCAGTTTCTGGATATACGCAGGGATGGAGAATAGTAAATACCTATGAGCAGGCTATAACGCTCCGTTTCTGCATAGGCCAGAAACAGGGATGTGCAAGCGTTTATACAAAGACAGCCCTGCCCGACAACATATGGACACATCTTGCAGTTACATGGGACGGCTCTTATATGAAAATATACATAAACGGAAAACTTGTGGAACAACAAACGGAAATCATTGCTGACAGAAAACGAATCAACGTGGACAAGTTTGAAGGCGATTATATAGGCACGACCATTCCGTTTAAAATAGGATATTCGGAACACGGTGTAGGTTCAATAAAGATGGATGTCGACGAGGTCGTGATTTACAACAAGGTTCTCAGCGCCGAAGAAATAGGAGAATTGGGTAAAGGCCCCGCAGGAGTATCCGAAAAGGATGTTTTCTCCATGGCAGACGCGTTTATCAAGGCAAAGGATTACAGGAGCGCTCGAGTCGAGTATGAAAAATTGAAGAACCTGCCCAGTTACGGCAGGGAACTTGCATTGTTCAATATAGAGGAAAGCTTCAGGATGGAGAAAGATTATGCCGGAGCCCACAGGATATATGATGAGCTGCTGCAAATTCCAAACCTGGCTGTTTTCTACAGTGCAGACGCATTGTTCAGACAGGCCGACATATACATGGAGCAAAAAAAATACGACATGGCGAGGCAAGCTTACGGCCGGATAAAAAATATCAAAGGAGTTTCCGAGAACCATCTCTTCAATGCCGCATTGAAAATATGTGATACTTACAGGGCGGAGCGCAACTACTCTGTTGCAAGAGGCATGTATGAAAGAATGCTTGTAGAACAGGAAAATTGCGCGTTCCCCCATGACGGTTACAGGCTTGAAATCAAGGACAGGCTGGCATTAATAGAAGGGTTGCATAACGGTGAAATTGAAAAAAAAAGGCAGCATAAACTGTCAGAATGGTTAAACAGACCCGTTAAATCGATATACGTTTCACGGAAGGGCAAAGACAGCAATGCCGGAACAGAAAACAGTCCTTTCGCAACAATAAAAAGGGCACAGGAAGAGGTTAGAAAAATTAAGGAAAGCGGCATGCCGGAAGGCGGTATAACGGTGTACATAAGAGGAGGAAAATATTTTCTTTCCGATAGCGTCTCTTTTGATAGCAAGGATTCCGGCAATGAAGACGCTCCGGTGGTTTACCGAAGTTATCAAGGGGAGGATGTTACCCTGGCAGGAGGCAGGCAAATCACGAACTTCAGGCCTCTTAGTGACCCTGATGTACAAAGGAAACTGCCTGAAGAATCCCGAAAACAAATATGGGTGTCCGACCTTAAAGAACTCGGGATAACTGATTACGGACAGTTGTTGAACAGGGGAGGATTCGGGAAATCCAACCCTGCGGCACTGGAGCTTTTCTGCAACGGCAGACCCATGCAGCTGTCGCGCTGGCCCAACAAGGGATATGTACGCATATCCGGATTTTTGAATCCCGACGGGTTTGACAGCAACCACCGTAAGAATTTTAAATCTGGAAGTTTCATGTATTCCGACAACAGGCCCGAAAGATGGGTTGATGAAAACGACGCATGGCTGCATGGTTACTGGTACCATGAGTATGACAAAGACCATGTAAAAGTGGCGGCCATTGATACTAAAACAAAAGTAATTTCTGTTCTTCCTGACATAAGATGGTACGAAGGCTATCCTCCTTACAGGGTGCGCATGCTCGATAACCAGCCTTACTATGCATACAATCTGCTGAGCGAAATAGATTCTCCGGGCGAATGGTATCTTGACAGGGATACTGGAAAGCTTTATTTTTATCCTCCCGAAAACGTACAGGAAAGTGAAGTAATTGTTTCGACGCTTGACGCCCCTATTGCAAGAATGGACGATGCTTCAAATATCGCCCTTTTCGGCTTGACGCTCGAGTGCACCCGAAGGCATGCCGTTGAAATAAACAAGGGAAACAACAACCTTATAGCGGCCTGTACCATAAGAAATACGGGACAATGGGCAGTAATGATAACAGGAGGATGGAACCACAAGGTAGTCGGATGCGATATGTACGATATGGGGGAAGGGGGCGTATCGGTTGACGGCGGAGACAGGAAAAAACTTATACCGTCAGGCCATCTCGTGGACAATAACCATATCCTCCGTTTCAACAGGTTCGACGGCGGTTACAGGCAGGCTGTTCAGATTAACGGCAGCGGCAACAGGATATCCCATAACGTGATAAGCGAAGGGCCCATGCAGGCAATCTATCTTAACGCCAACGACAATGTCATAGAGTACAATGAGTTATATGACGCTCCATACGAAGGCAGGGAGATTGGGGCCATTTACATTTACGGAGAGCCATGGTACCTTATGAGCAGGGGCAACGTAATAAGAAACAATTTTTTCCATCACATAAGCTACCATTCCTCGCCCAATCTTACGCAGGGTCTATGCGCTATACACATAGATGCGGTAAATGCCGGACTCGTGATAGAAAAGAACGTTTTTTACAGGTTCCCTGCCGGAATATCAAGCACGTACCCCGGTAACAGGCTTGAAAATAACATATTTATAGATGCAGAAACAATAAGCATATCACAGGGAGACAGGTCCAGACTTTTCCATTTGAAGGGAGATGTGGATGCAGACCCTAACTATTCCCACATAAGCCGCTTTGCCCATCAGCTTAAAAGCGTGAACTACAAGCAGCCTCCATGGAACAGCAGGTATCCTCAGCTTGTCAGCTTAATGGTGAATAACCCTCTTGACTGGCCGAAAGGCAGGGGAAGTATTATAGAGCGTAATATAAACACGGGGGGAAGATTCATTTCCTTCTCGAGCGGCAGCAGGGAAACAACAGTTTTTCAGAACAACAGGGAAGAAGAAGATCTTCTTTTCGTTGATTCAGGCAAAATGGATTTTTCAATAAGGCCTGGCGCACCTGTTTACGGCCTTATTGGCTGCGAGCCGGTCAAAATGGAGGATATCGGAGTATACAAAGATGAACTGCGGGCAAGCTGGCCCATAAAAAAAGAACCTGCCAGGTATTATAAAACCGACTGGCAGAAGTCATCAGAAACAGCGGCCACTCTCACACCTGTAAAGAGGGTAAGCAAGGCTCTTGAATATAACATCCACAAGAGGGAAAAACCTGTAATGATTGACGGTAAACTTGACAGGGAAGAGTGGATGGGGCTGGACAAAAAAAAGGCAATGGTAATAGAGCAGTATTACACGGGAGAAAAGAAAGAAGGGCCGGCAAGCTACGCATGGATGCTGTATGACAATGAATATCTATACCTTGCCATGGAGCATGAAGCCGACCCATGGAAAGAAGGAATGCCCCAGAGCATAAGGGAAAAATTCACAAATACCGTTGAAATTGTTTTCGAAGGACAAACCGGACCTCACAGCCACGTATGGTGGAGAGAAGACATGGTTACAGGACCGCTGTACATATTCTGGGCTTTTCCCGACGGAAAGTTCGAGGTGAAAAATAATTTCGGCATGCCGCACAAAGCATTGTTAAAACTTGAGACTTCGACAAAATATGCCGTGAATATGTCAGACTCGTCACAACTGACATGGGTACTGGAAATGAGAATACCCCTTGCAGACATTGGTATAAATCCTTCAGAAGCAGAAAAACTATGTTTCAACATTGGGATAAATAAGAGGCCTGGATGGTTTGCATGGGTTGCCACAGGCAATTCCATATGGCGCGTTGAAAACGCAGGATATATCAAGTTTTCTAAATAAAATATTTGTTTTGAAAGCGACCGAAGAGAGTTTGAGATATCCTATTTCAAATCACGGATAATTGATTCTGAACCGTTACATTAAAATGGACTTCAGGCTTATCGGACCTTTATACATGTGATGGGCCCTCGGGGCGAACGATGCCGCCAACATATTCGGCACTGCAGTTTCATCCTATATGGTAAAATATAAAACCGCTGTAATGCTTACCACGGTTTTTGTCATCGTGGGAGCATTTACGGCAGGGCAGGGCGGCATGAAGACTCTTGCCGGACTGACAGGCCAGACGGGAAACACGGCTTTTATAGTATCACTCGCTGCGGCGCTGACAGTTACCCTGATGATATCTCTTAAATTGCCTGCATCCACTTCGCAGGCTGTTTTGGGTTCAATCGTAGGTATGGGATTCATCAACGGGCATTTGGAAACACCGGTGCTGTCGAAAATCTTTATCTGCTGGCTTACAACTCCCCTGGGAACGGGAATAATTGCTTTCATTCTCTATCTGGTCATGGCAAAAATCGTGAGAAAAAGCCGTATACATTTTCTCCTATACGACAGGATTATGCGAAACCTGCTTATTCTTGCCGGGATATACGGAGCTTACGCGCTCGGAGCAAACAACGTGGCAAATGTCAGCGGCGTCTTCTACCAGGCAGAGATTCTTGATATGAAACAGGCTTTATTGATAGGCGGGGCAAGCATCTGTCTGGGAGCCGTAACCTACAGCAAAAAAATGATGCTTGCAGTCGGCAGAAACATAATCCCGATAGACGCCTTCTCCGCTTTTGTTGCAGTCATGTCCCATTCAATAGCCATACACATATACAGCAAGATAGGCGTTCCGGTATCCTCGTCCCAGGCTATCGTGGGAGCTTTAATAGGCATAGGCATCCTGAAAGGGATCAGGACGGTCAGTGCAAGGAATATATACAAGATTTTTGCGGGATGGTTCTTTACGCCGGTTGTGGGAATGGGCTTCTGCCTCTTGCTTTATAACATTTTTCTCAAATAACCATGTATTGAAATTCAGCAGTCGTTTATTCCTTATAACGCTACAAGTCGCACTTTACAAAACCAGGAGGTTTTAAAATGTATAACATTTATTTCAGCATGCAGACAAAAGTATATTTTGAAAGGAAAGGTATTTCAAAATACCTTCCACAGGCTGCAAATTTCGGGAAGAAAGCCTTTATTGTCACGGGGAAAAAATCTGTTTTTGAATCGGGACTTATGAAAAAGATAACCGGTATCTGTTCTCAAAACGGAATAACCTGTGTTCTGTATCCCGAGGTCAGCCCTGAACCAGGAATATCGGATGTGGAAAGAGGCTCCATAATATGCACTGAAGAAGGTTGCGATTTCGTAATTGGCCTTGGCGGAGGAAGCGCAATGGATGTTGCCAAGGCCATAGCGGTTCTTGCAAGAAACAGAGGCAGGCTTCAGGATTATTTCGGCGAGGTCGAATATGAAAATAACCCTCTTCCAATTATTGCCATACCTACCACCTGTGGAACCGGAAGCGAGGTTACACGTTTTGCCGTGATAATGGATAAGGATGCAAGAACAAAAAAAACGGTGAGCAGCGAGCATATCTTGCCGAGGATGTCAATCCTTGACGCAGACACGCTTGAAACGCTTCCTTATCATCTTGTTGTGGCGACAGGCATGGATGCATTCTCGCACAGCTCCGAAAGTTTTCTTTCAGAAAAAGCCGACCATGTATCCCGGATGT
>DAOQVZ010000105.1:5926-8966 GCA_035341815.1 bacterium | reverse complement strand
GCTCTACAACGGCAAGTTTTATGCGGGTTGTCTGCCCATGGCCAACATCTGGCGCTACGACGAAGAGAAACAGTTTACCTTCATGGGAAACGTCGATAACAGCGAGGTGATGCTTCGCAGGGCTTGGAGCATGGCCGTTTACAGGGGAGCTCTTTACATAGGAACGCTTCCTTCCGGACATGTGAAGCGATACCGGGCAGGAGTTATGGCAACTTCCGATTGTTCACTGCCGGCAGGCTGGCACCATGTTGCCGCCACCCGCGGAGATTTCCGGCTGAAAATTTATCTTGACGGCCGGTGTATCGCCGAATCAGAACAGTTCAGTTCCGATGACTATGATTTGAGCGCGGGACGACCTCTGAAAATCGGGTTCGGACAGCATGAACATTTTCGCGGGCTGATGGCCGACCTGCGCATCTATGACGGTTGTCTCACTCCTGAAGGTATCAATAGCATTATCAGCGAAACAAAAAGAGCCTGATTGATGAATCAGTGAAAATGTTAATCCGGTGTTGCGGAGAGAATCTTTCTGCATAATCTTTGAATCGCAATAAAAGATAGGGGGTATCCATGACAATATCCGTTGCAATAGGGTTGGTTTTTCTTTTATCCGGGCTGCCGGAGCCTTTACATGCAGAAGAGCGTGCAGAGAAGGGAGATGCGATACTGAAACCGCTGGAACCTTACGGCGGATTTATCGGGAAGATTGAAAAAGGCGTCAGGATATGGACGGATACCGAAGACACTTTTCAAAACGTGCCGGATGTCCTCAAAGGCAAGGGGTATGTTATCTCCACGAAGTATTACAGCGAAGCACTGGTGGAGAAACAGGGTTATGTTTACGTTATCACGCCTACTCCCTTGGACGAGAACATGCAAGACAGGTTTTCAAGAAGCGCGGCGGGCAGGGTAATACCCTATTTTGCCCCCAACCTTATAGACCAGGGATTTGAACGCATGGAGGATATACCCGAGTTCAGGATTTCCGAAAACGTGAAAGAACCGGTTGCGGTTTACAGGAAATATGCAGGAAAAGGCGAGATCATCAAGTATGGTAACCCCAGCTGGGGGGTGACCGTTGCGGGGCTACCAGCAGATTATAAACCTGTTGATTTAAACAAATTCAAGGTGCCGGATTTAAATGCCAGGAAGCCCAATATTTATACAAAACCCATGGAAGAGTACATGCTTGCCGGCAGAAATTTCCAGGGTGTTGTCAGCATAGAAGTCGCCCCCAACGGGCGTATATGGGCCAGCTGGGCGGCGAACAATTCCGGCGTCTATACAGAGGGTGCGGGCAATTACGTTGTGCTGGTTACCAGCGGCGACAAAGGCAGGACATGGTCCGAACCTTACAGTATGGTCATCGATCCCGTTTACTGGCCTGTTGCGGCTTTTGACAGTATTCTGTGGCATGACCCTTCTGGAAGACTGTGGTTTTTCTGGTCTCACAGGGACAGGGCCAGCAATAACTACATGTACGGTTTATGGGCCATGGTGACGGAGGATTCCGGTTCGGCACACCCTAAATGGTCGGAGCCCAGGTACATAGGCGAAGGTTTCCTGGCAAACAAACCGACACTCCTTTCAACGGGAGAATGGTTTCTGCCAGCAACCAACAGAGGTCCGAGATGGGGCAAACTTCTTTATGTTTCCGGGGACAAGGGCAAGACATTCTCTCTTCTTGCTAATATTACCAGAGCTGGAATTGAACCCATGGTTGTTGAAAGAAAAAACGGCGATTTATGGATGCTGATAAGACAAAACGGAATAAGCCAGGTCTTCTCCCATGACAGGGGGAAAACCTGGAGCGAACAGACATTTTACAGGGAAGGCACCCCCGCGAGATTTTACATGGGCCGCCTGAAATCCGGCCGTTTGCTTCTAATATACCACCCCGCAGAAACAGCCTCCACGAAAAGGAGGAACAAGATGACCGCCTACCTGTCAGAAGACGAAGGCAAGACCTAGCCTTACGAACTTCTGTTGTACAAAGGAGGCGGTTCATACCCAGATGCGGTGCAGACAAAGGAAGGCCTTATTTATGCGATTCATGATACAGCCGGAAGGGTGGGTAAGATGGGGATAGTAATGCATGTATTTACGGAAGAGGATATCATGGCCGGCAGTCTGGTCGGCAAGGACTCCCGCCTGGGCGTGAGAGTCAGCGGGAAGGAATAATATGAATGCATTAACTTTACACAGGGTGTCATTGCGAGCGTTTTTTGCGCGGCAATCTTTCTTTTGGCATATGGCATTATTAACGCGAAAATCAGCAGCAGCAAATACGGAGGTAGATTATGAGAGTCTCTGCGGTAGTTTTTTTTAATTTCGTTTTTCTTTTATCTGCACTGTCGGCACCGTTGAGTTTCGCAGACAATGGGGATAGAGGAGATGCCATACTGCTGCCGCTGGAACCTTACGGCGGATTCCTGAGAAAACTTGAGGTAGGCGAACAGATATGGACAGAACACCCGGCGGGCAGCTATAAATGGGCTGTAAGAAGGGACCACACTTTTGACTACCTCCCTGATTTTCTGAAAGGCAAATGCTACGTTTTTTCCCCCATGGAATACAGCAGGGCCCTGGTTGAAAAAGCCGGGTATGTCTATGTTATCACTCCCACCCCTGTGGAAGAAAATCTTTCCGGCAGGTTTTCAAAAAGCGCGGCAGGCAGGGTGATACCCTATTTTGCCCCCAACCTGATAGACCAGGGATTTGAACGCATGGAGGATATCCCCGAATTCAAAATTTCCAAAACCCTGGAAGAAACGGTGGCGGTGTACAGGAAATACGCGGAAAAAGGAGAGATTATAAGGTACGGAAGTCCCAGCTGGGGTGTAACGATAGCGGGACTGCCGGATGATTTTCAAACAGGTAAAACACGGATACCGAAACTGGCAAACATGCCTGCCACCGTCTATTTCGACCCTGCATATAAGTATTCCACAGGCAGGAAATACGTTGCGAAGGAATATAGTTACAGTTTCAGGAATTTCCAGGGCATCCCGGGGATAGAAATAACCACTGACGGCCGCCT
>DAOQVZ010000105.1:0-5916 GCA_035341815.1 bacterium | reverse complement strand
GGGCTACCTGGTATGCGAGCAACAGCGGTGTTTACACGGAAGAACCGAGGAACTATGCCGTGCTGGTTACCAGCGGGGATGGCGGTAATAGCTGGTCTGAACCTCCGAATCTTGTAGTCCAGCATCCCGTTGAAACCATAGCTTCCAAGGACCCCTGCCCATGGATTGACCCTCTCGGAAGGCTCTGGTTCTTCTGGACGCAATACGACGGACTGATGAGCAGCTCAACTTCCTGGGCCGTGACGGCGGATAATCCCGAAGAGGAAAATCCCGAATGGTCCGAACCGCGGCAGATAGGAGAAGGACTTCTGCTTAATAAACCCGCGGTTTTATCCACGGGAGAATGGATTTTCTGTTCTTCCCGGGGAGGAACTCCTGTCAATATATATATTTCCACCGATAAGGGCAAGACGATATCCCATTATTCGCAGGCGGACGTTCCCGGAGCGGGCTGGAACGAACACATGGTGATAGAGAAGAAAGACGGCAGCCTGTGGATGCTTGTTCGGACAAACAGGGGAATAGGGCAGACCTTTTCGCACGACAGGGGCAGGACCTGGACGCAGGGAGAGCTTTACAGGCCGGGGCCGAGCACCCGGTTTCATATAAGGAGGCTGAAATCCGGAAGGCTTCTTCTTATAACCCATCCGGTGGAAGAGAACACAAGGCGTAGAGCCAGCATGACAGCCTACCTGTCCGAGGACGAAGGCAATAGCTGGCCGTATGAACTCCTGCTTGACGGCAGGGATAGTGTTTCATATCCCGATGCTGTGGAAACGGCAGACGGAGTTATCTATTCTGTCCACGATCACTCGCGTGCAGGCAAGATGCAGATAATTCTCTCGGTATTTACCGAAGAAGATATCATGGCCGGCAAGCTGGTGGTCAAGAACTCGCGTCTGGGCGTAAAAATCAGCGGTAAAGATTAACGTAACGGTTAACCCCAGTCCCTCGCGGGATAAACAGCTTCTTAAAGTCGTTCGCTATCACGCAAGCTCACTCAAGCTGTCGGGGGATTCCCGTTATTTAAACTGCAAAGTTTTTTTTCATGCTGGACAATCTCTATCCTTTTGACGCTAACTGGCCTGCAATCTTAATCAGAAATTATTGCAGAATGATAATAGAAAGTTGAGGTTTATGCCGGTTATGTGATATAATTCGGTTTTAAACAATAGAGGAAGGGAAAAAAATATGGAATTCGTTAAAATGTCGGGTTCGGGAAACGATTTTGTCGTTGTAGACAACAGGAAAACAATCATAGGCAACAGGAAATCCGCCGCCCTGAAGCTGTGCCACAGGAAGTTCGGTGTGGGGGCGGACGGTCTTTTGCTGGTCGAGAATTCAAATAAGGCGGATTTCCGCATGAGGTTTTTCAACCCCGACGGAAGCGAAGCCAATATGTGCGGCAACGGCTTGAGATGCATAGTCCGGTTTGTCTCGGAGAATATTTACAGAAAAAAGTCTTTCCTGGTGGAAACGAAAGCGGGCGTCCTGGAAGGTTTCGTTGAAAAGGGACAGAATATAAGGGTTCAGCTCAACGTCTCCGGCGATGCGAAACTCAACATGAATATTCCCGTGGGAAAAACTACACTTACCGGACATTTTATCAATACGGGCGTCCCCCATACGGTGATAGTTACCGACGACATAGAGAAGATAGAGCTTGAAAAGTTTGGACCGCTCGTGAGGTACCACAAACTTTTTGCTCCCAAAGGAACAAACGTCAACTGGATTAAGATAGTCGATAAGAAACACATAAAAATAAGAACGTACGAGAGGGGAGTGGAAGCCGAGACGCTTTCCTGCGGCACCGGGAGCGTCGCGGGAGCCGTTATCAGCAGCCTGTTGGGCAGAACCGTTTCTCCTGTAAGCATCCTTGCCCGTTCGGGCGAGACCCTGCGTGTATCATTTGATGAAAAATTCAGGAAGGTTTACCTTGAAGGAAAAACCCAGGTTTCTTTTAAGGGAGAATGGATAGGAGCGTAAATAATACTGAACGCGGACAACCCGACGGGATTTTTCTCGCGCTTGCCGGCCTGGCCGCGGGCATAATTCTTGCATATAACGGAGTTTCTCTTCCTTTCCTTGTATTTATACCGGTTCTCCTTTCCCTTCTGTGCATCAGGTTTGACAGGCGGTTATTGTTTTTCACTTCGTTTATGCTCGTCTCGGGGCTGATTACCTTCCACCATGTTGCAATCCCGGAAAACCATATCGCCAAAGCCGAAATAAAAAAAATAACCGGACTTTCAGGAAAAATTCTCCGCTGCCGGGAAACGTCTTTTGACACGAAGTATACAATAATGGCGGACGGATACGTGATGGAAGACAAGACGGTGCACAAGTCTTCGGGCAAGGTTCTTCTCACCGCGGGGAGAGCCGACGTTTTTCCCGCAGGCAGTTTCATTAGCGCACGGGATGTTTCCCTGCATGAGATAGAGCCGCCGAAAAATCCGGGAGAGGAAGACTTCCGCCCGATTATGCGCAGGCAGTCCATTTTTCTCCATGGAAGAGCCGGAGAAGTCATGATGTCCGCCCCTTCAATCAACCGGGCGGTAACTTTTTTCAGCAGGATAAGGAAAAGGTTGTCTCGCCTGCTGGACAGACGGTTCGCTTATTTTCCCGAAGAAAGAGCCCTCCTGGAAACCATGACAGTGGGCAGGGAAAATGTCCCCTATTTTCTCAGGGAGGCGGGCAAAAGAAGCGGTACATACCACCTGCTCGTAATTTCGGGACTGCACCTTGCTTTTCTGATTCTCTTCCTGAGAATTCTTTTTATTCCACTGCGCAATTTCAACAACAGGCATCTGAAGTTCTTTCCCTCGCTTGCCCTGCTGGTTCTCTGGTTCTACGCCGGAGTTACGGGCTTCAGGATACCGGTTGTGAGGGCGGCATTGATGCTCAGCTTTTTTTTCCTGGCCGAAATATTCGAACGGGAAATAAAAGGGCTCCAGTCCATTTCGCTGGCGGCAGTTCTGCTCCTCCTTGTCAACCCATTGAACCTTTTTGACGTATCTTTCCAGCTTTCCTTTGCCGCTACCGCAGGGATACTGTTTTTCATGAGAAGGTACGGTTCCATTGTAAAAAGAGGTTTTATCCCGGGACTTCTGGTAACCTGCCTGGGAGCGCAGGTATCGGTGCTTCCGCTGCTCATCTACCATTTCGGAATATTCTATCCCGTCGGTTTAATCAACAATATATTTTTCATGCCGCTTGCCGGTCTTATCATGCTTTCCTTCCCCCTTTTCCTCATCTTCCCCTTTCTCTTTGTCCCCTTGAGAATGTTTCTTTCCCTGTTCCTGTATCTTGCAACTTTCTCCTCGCAGGTCACCCGGGGAGTGGAATTGAATTTTACCCTGCCGGTGCTGTTTGCGGCATATCTCTTCCTTTTCCTGTTTTTCAGCAGGATGGAAATCAGGAAAAGGCTGTTTTCCTGTTCCCTTGTAACTCTTGCCGCTGCGGGCATCATTTTCTTCCCTCTCCTCTTCAGGCAGAACGGTGAAGACAGGCTCTACATCTTGTCCATGAACAGGCCAGCGGCCGTATTTATTAACGGGCGGGAGACTGCCGCTTTTTTCCCGGACAACTGCAGGCAGAGAAACATGAAAAGGGTATTAATGCCCTTTTTCAGTGAGAAGAGGATTTCAAAACTCTCGGGGCTTTTTTACACCGGCATATCCTATAACCATACGGGGACTCTCGAGGCGGTAAGGGAAAAACTCAGGGTTGAAAGGATTTTTGAACACGAGGCGGTCAAAAAAATATCCTTCTATCCTTACCTCAGCATCTATTTTTACAACAACGGGGACTATTCCTTCAGCCTGCGAAAAACAGGGGACAGGACAGTCGTATCCGGCCTGCAGGTAGAATTCCTGGGAGAAGAGAACGGAAAGCTTGCCTACTCGGTGAGGAAGGGGGATGTGCGTATTCTCGTGGCTCCGTACCTGGGGCAGGAAATTGCGGAGAAGATAGAAAACCACAGGTTCGACGTCGCCTGGATAAGCGATATGAAAAACACCGTGAAAGTCAAACGTCTTGTTGAAACTGCGCAGTTTGATTATCTTGTACTGCCTAAAGACCTGAAGAAATTCAAGGATTTGAAATCATCGGTTAAAACTTTCTACCTGGGCGAGAGCGCGGTCATTGCGGATTTCTCGGTCTGGCCCCCGGCTGTCTCATACTACAAGGACACTCTGTTCTCTCCCAATGCTGAGTCCGCCAACTCTTTGTGGCGGAGGGGAGAGGCTTTGCCTGGGAAGCCTGCAACGTCACTCCGTCGCACCCTGAAGGGTGCACCTCACGGTATAAACGGCTACCAGTTTGCTATGATTTGGTAGCCGCGGGCCCTACTCCGCTAAGGCTGCGAAGGGTATACTTTAGCCCGCGCAGTCTTTCAACACACCTGCGGCTGGCTTGTAGCTTTAATCAGAAATCGTTTATATCAGCCGCGGACTCTTATGTAGATTTCATGTCCGGTGCGCGGTTCACGAATCAGCGTCAGGAATCCGAGAAGGGCACAAAAACAAAGAGCGGCGCCCATGGCAAAAACAGCCTGGTAACCCGCGCCGGCATACCTGTCGGCAAGCCATCCGCCGAACGGAGAAAGCAAAAAAACCGGAGGAAGGGCAATAATACTACCCACCGCTATTATCACCGCGGGTTTGATTTCCGCAACCATTTCAGAACCGAGGTTTGCCAGGATGTTGGCATTCATTGTTACGGTTGCCGCGTAAAGAGCGTATCCTGCCAGCAGGGCAAATGTGCTTTGAGGCGATAACAGCGGCAGGATAAACGTCGTTCCAAGCATGAAGGAGCTGATAATGCCGATAATGCGGAAACCGTATTTGTCTGCCAGCGGTTTTATGCACACTCCCGCGATTATCGGTCCAACAAAATAAACTCCTGAAAAAAGAACCGCATCGGCAGGATTCATTTTAAGTATGTCCTTGCCGTAACCGATAATCAGCGGCGCAAGACTCTGGGCGGATATGCTCAATATATAAAAGAACAGGAAAACCCGGAAGTTGAAATTTTTCAAAAGAATCCTTGCGGCTTTTACCGGGGCGGGCGGTTGGATTTTGTGCGAGTCGTAAATTATCTGTGCATTGTCCTTTATGCCCAGGACTGTCAGGCAGGACAGAAACATAATTGTTCCTCCTACGAAAAAAGCGTAGTGATAATTCATGGGAGACGGCCTTTGTTTCATAAGCCACCTGGTCAGGAATATTCCTATTAATCCGAAAGCTCCGACAGCTATGGAACGCATGGAAGCGAGATTGCCTCTTTTTTTCAGGGGAGTGTTTTCCAGTATGATTTCATTGTAAACGGGAAACCCGAGATTGTTGGTAACCGCCAATATGAGGCAATGGAGAATAAAAAGGAATATCCACGTGTTCCTCGAGAAAAAATCCCATGCCGCAAAAGTGGCGATAGAATAAGCAATCCAGGAGAAAGTGAAGATAGCGAACATAAGATACGTTTTAAATTTGCGGCTGGTCCCGCCAATTATTCCCGGGCTCAGAATCTGCAGGAAGGTCATTATTGGGAATACAAGCATTACAAGCTGGACGGTCGTTTTGGTAACGCCGAGCGTAAAAAGATACAGGGGCACCATGGCGGCAATAAGGCATGAAGGATTCCCGATTGCCCATATGACCTCCCAGCTGACCGCCGCCAGGTAATTCCTTTTCAGGCTAAGGTTCAACAGGCCGTCAAGCTTGGATTGCTGTTCGTTCGATAAAGAATGATTTTTCTGCTCCATGCATTCCTCAATTGAGGCAAAATTTGCCCGGTACTCTTTACAAAATATCCCCTCATTATACAACGTTTCATCTTCCGTTTAAAGATATCGTTTTTTTCACCCTCTACCCTTTGGGGAGAGGGCTTGCCTGTCGAAGCCGCGGCGTAGGCAGGTAG
>DAOQVZ010000104.1:0-9081 GCA_035341815.1 bacterium | reverse complement strand
CAGAGCGAAAAGAAATATAGTCAGCATGATATATAATAATTTCATACATGATAGTTTACACTGTTTGGAGTTTTTGTCAAAATCGCGTACCATGCAGAGGTGCATCAGATGTGCATGAAATATTGAAGAACAAGCATAAAGGCGGTATATTCAATAAAAAGGACATAAGTATTCATCAGGAGTACGGGATTCAAGAATATATGGATATTGTAGCGATAGACATAGGCAACAGCAGGATAAAAACCGGATACTTTAAAAACGGCAGGTTAAGGGATGTTTACACAACAGACACCAAGAATGCTGAAAATCTTTCCTTTCCGACATCATGGAACATAATGAGAGCAGGGTATGTAGGAATATCTTCCGTTGTCCCTCCTGTCAACCGGATAGTTAAAGAGAAAGCTTCAGTTTTTTTTAAAGGCTCCGGAATCATTATCATAAAACCTGAGGATTGCGGGATTTCGCTGAAAATAAGAAATCCCGGGACAGTGGGTGTTGACAGGGTTTTGAATTGCGTGGCAGCTCTAAAGCTTTTCGGGGGGAATGTCGTAATTGTAGATATAGGAACTGCCGTTACTGTCGATATCCTTTCCTTGAAAAGGGAATTTATAGGAGGCTTTATATTGCCCGGGCCCCGCCTATGGCTTGAATCCTTAAAAAACACGGCAATGATTAATGAAAGCAAAATTTCAGAAGCCCCGATACCCGGCAGGGATACCGGCGAGGCTGTTTTTGCAGGTCTGAAATACGGCCTTGCAGGAGCAATAAACGGCATTCTTGATAATGTGTTTAAAAAGTATCCCTCGGCAAAACTCGTTCTTACCGGAGGGGGAAGTTATCAGTTTTTAAAACATGTCAGGTTTAAAAAAAAAATCAGAGAGCATCTTACACTGGAAGGAATATATCATGTCGTCAGTCAAAATTCCCGGGGAGATTGCACAGAATGCTGAATTCAGGTTGTACGAATCGGTTGAAGGTGAAGATGTTTACTGGTTCCATAGGGTTGTCTCCACAATGGATACCGCGTGCGGCCTGATAAAAAACGGCAGCGCGGGTATTATTGCCGCTGATGAGCAGACCTGCGGCAGGGGAAGATATGGAAAGTCATGGTTCTCTCTTCCGGGAGGGCTCTATTTTTCATGGATAACGCGGGAAGAGGAAAGGTTTCCCTTTTTTCTTTCCGAGCTTGTAACTCTTTCTCTTGTAGAAACCATGAGTTCTTTTGGAATAATTTGCAATATCAAGCTGCCTAATGATATAATAACATGCGATAAAAAGAAACTTGCCGGAATTCTCATAGAGAAGAAAGGAGAATTCTACAATATAGGCGTCGGGATTAATGTCAATAACAGGATGGACGTCATCGAGACAGGGATTTCCATGAGCATGCTTCTCGGCAGGCCTTTGGATGACAGGACTGAAATACTGAAGCGGTTCATATCCCGCTTTCATATAAACAAAAAAAATTTTTCGGAGAAAGAAGAATTTTATCTGGGAAAATGGAGCGTTAACCTAATAAAATGAGTGAACCTGATTTATATATACAACTTTTATTCATAGTTATACTTATCTTTTTTTCCGCATTTTTTTCAGCTTCGGAGACTGCATTTATATCTTTCGGCAAGCACCACTTTCAGAAATTGCTCGAAAAGGATGAAGTCAAGGCGAAAAAACTCCGCTTCTGGTTCAACAATCCCCAGAAAGTTCTTGTGACTGCACTTGTAGGCAATAATATTGTAAATATTCTTGCTGCAGTTCTCATGGCAACATTCAGTTTGAAATACTGGCCGGGAATGAACCCTTTGATAATTACTCTGATTCTGACTTTTGTCATTCTTGTATTCGGAGAAATAATACCTAAAAGCCTTGCCAAGAAGCACTCCGAAAACATAGCTTATTATATTGCGCCCGTGGTTCAGTTTTTCTGCTTTGTTTTTTCTCCCGTAATAAAATTATTGCTTGCTTTTTCAGGCGGCCTTGCCAGCCTTTTCGGCCTGAAAATAGAATCTCTTTTTCCTGTATTGACCGAGGAAGACGTCAAAGCCATGATTGTTGCCGGAGAGGAAGAGGGAGTTATAGAGGAAGAAGAGAAGAACATGATTGACAGCATTTTCAGCCTGGGAGAGACATTTGTAAGGGAAGTCATGACTCCGAGGGTGAATATGGTGGCCGTGAGACACGACAAGCCTGTCAGGGAAATATTCGCCACGATAGCCAAGGAAGGCTATTCAAGGATGCCTGTCTACAGGGACAACCTTGACAAAATAACCGGGATTATATATGTCAAGGATATAATAGCCCACGGTTTTAACAATCCTGATGTTCAGGAAGAGAGCAAGGCTGAAGATTTCATGAGGGAAGCATATTTTATACCGGAGACAAAGAAAGTGGGCGACCTTATGAAAGAACTTCAGGGAAAAAAGATGCAGATGGCGATTGTCGTGGACGAATACGGCGGAACCGCAGGGCTTATAACAATGGAAGACCTTGTCGAAGAGATAGTCGGAGAGATATCGGATGAATACGCAAAAGAAATCAAGGAGCTGACCCATCTGGCAGACGGGAGTTTTCTTGTTTACGGGGGCATGGAGATTGAAAAGGCAAATGAAAAAATGGAACTTGACATACCTGAAGGCGAATTCGAAACTATCGCAGGTTTTGTGCTCGACCATTTCGGCAAGTTCCCTGTCAAGGGAGAAGGCTTTGACTTCGGTTCACATGAATTCATAGTGCATGAGGCAGACCATAAGAAAGTAAGGCTTATCAGGATAAAAAAAATAGAAAAGGAAGAGGAATAAAATGAGTGATGAAATACGCCAACAGAGGCTGGAAAAGCTCGAGAGTCTCCGCACGGAAAATATAGATGTATACGGGAGAAGATTTGAAAAGACTGATATTGGCAGCGTAAAGGAAGGAGATGTTTCCGTAAGGATTGCGGGCAGGGTGATGGCCATAAGAACGCACGGCAAGTCTTCTTTTATGGACGTGAAAGATTTCACGGGGAAATTACAGGTTTATTTCAAAAAAGATTCTCTGACTGAAAAGGAAAATTCTGTTTTTGAAAAACTGGATATAGGAGATATTATAGGAGCCGCGGGAGATGTTTTCAAAACAAGAACGGGAGAAATTACGCTGCTGGTCAAGAATTTCGTAATTCTTTCAAAATCCCTTCTTCCTCTTCCGGAAAAATGGCACGGGCTGAAAGATGTTGAAATGCGTTTCAGGAAAAGATACCTTGACCTTATAATGAACCAGGAAGTAAGGGATGTTTTCTACAAACGGGCGAAAACTTTGCAGTTTATAAGAAAATTTCTGGGAGAAAAGGGTTTTCTTGAAGTGGAGACTCCCATGATGCATCCCATACCCGGCGGGGCAGAGGCAAAACCCTTTGTGACCCACCACAATGCGCTGGATATGGACCTTTACATGAGGATAGCCCCCGAACTCTATCTCAAGAGGCTGCTTGTGGGCGGGTTTGAGAAGGTCTATGAGATTAACAGGTCTTTCAGAAACGAGGGTATATCCCCCTTGCATAATCCCGAGTTTACCATGCTCGAGTTGTATTCCGCCTATGGAGATTTTTCCGAGATGATGGAGATAACCGAATCAATAATTGCGGAGTTAAGCTTGATGCTTAACGGCTCCCTTAATTTTGATTATCACGGCAGGAAAGTGAACCTTGAACGTCCATGGAAGAAGATGACATGGGTTGAATCCTTCAGGATGGCGGGGATAGAAAACTGGAAGGATCCTTCGGAGGCCAAAAGGAAAATCGAAGAATACGGTATTGAATCAGATATAAAAGACGGCGACCATTTTGAAATTCTTGATGCCATATTCAAGAAAAGGGTGCAGCCTCAGCTCATGGACCCCGTTTTTATATATGAATACCCCAGGGAAGTATCTCCTCTTGCAAAATCCTATGCCGGCAATGCAGATATGACCGAAAGGTTTGAACTCTTCATGGGCGGGATGGAAGTTGCGAATGCGTATTCGGAGTTGAACGACCCTGTCGAGCAGCGCAGGAGATTCAAAGAGAGTGTCGGAGAAGGCGGAAATACTCACAAGGTTGTCGATGAAGATTATGTCGAGGCACTTGAATACGGGATGCCACCTGCGGGCGGTCTTGGCATCGGTATTGACAGGCTTGTCATGCTCATGACAGATTCTCCATCCATCAGGGAAGTTATATTCTTTCCCCTCTTGAGACCCCGAAAATGAGTTCAAAGAGGATTTTCAGCGCCATATCAATTGTTTTCCTGGGCACCCTGATTGCCCGCATCTGCGGGCTTGGCAGGGAGGTGGCGACTGCAAATTTTTTCGGCACAACAGGAATATACGATGCATTCCTGATAGCTTTCATGATACCAAACTTTTTCAGGGGTCTTCTTGCCGAAGGCGCTCTCAACGCCGCTTTTATACCCATTTTGAGCGAATATGAAGTTGCCGGCGACAGGAAAGAATGCAACGAAATCTTCCAGATAAGCATTACGATTTCCCTTTTTGCGACACTTGCCCTGTATGCGGCTGTTTTGCTGATAAGTTTTGCCATGACAGGCTTTTTTGTCCAGGCCGGCAAATGGGTGCGGGTCTGGACTCTTTTGAGATTTACCTTCCCGTATCTTGTTTTTATCTCGCTTACAGCCCTTAACCTAGGGGTGCTTAACGTGCGCAAATCCTTTTTCATCCCGTCTCTTTCTCCCGTTGTCCTGGATATTTTCTGGATAGCATCTCTCTTTTTGTTGCTGCCCCTTTTCGGCAATTCCCTCGAGGAAAAGATATACGGACTCTGCATCGGTCTCCTTATTGGCGGTGTGGGACAATTCTTGTTTACCCTCGTGCCGGCAGTCATCAAGGGCTATCGCCCTTCGCTCAATTTCAAGTTTGGACACCCTGCTGTAAAAAGGATGGGAAAACTGCTCGCTCCTGTAGTAATAGGCATGTCGGTTGGCCCCATAAATCTCCTTCTAGATTACTCCATGGCAGGTACCCTTTACGACGGAGCCGTTTCCGGGCTCTGGTACGCCACTCGAATATACCAGCTTCCGCTGGGAATCTTTGCCATATCCATATCAACAGTGCTCCTTCCGTGGTTTTCGGAAAACGTATCTTCAAAGGACTACGCCGGTTTTGAAAAAAACCTGAAATTTTCACTGAAGCTGCTGATGCTCCTTATGATTCCCTTCACTTTCGGAATGATAGCCCTGAGCCGGGAGATAGTCACCCTCCTGTTTTCAAGGGGGCTTTTCAGCGGAGATTCTGTTGCTCTTGTAGCGGGACCGCTCGCTTTTTATTCAATAGGGCTTGCGGGGTACGGAGGCGGTTCACTGATTACCAGGGCGTTCTATTCCTATGGAGACACCTCGACGCCTGTAACTGTCGGACTGGCCAGCATACTGGTCAATTTCATACTCAACTTCGTCCTGATGTCATTTATGAAACATAACGGCATAGCCCTTTCAACATCTCTTGTCGGCACTTTCAACTTTTTTCTCCTGCTCCACCTTTTCAGGCAGAAGCATCTCGGGATAAAAGGGAAAGAGATGTCCTCGTTTTTCATAAAGGTGGCGGCCGTATCTGCGGTCATGTTCCATGTTTTGCAGTTATACTGGAAGCTTGTTGAAAATGCCCTTTCATTGCCAATGGCCCTTTTTTCTGCTATAATTGTGGGAGTTGTTTTCTGTATTGTTTGCCTCTGGACTTCTGTTAAAAGAGAGTTTGATTTCAGACTGGTGAAGAGGAGGAGCGGATAATGCCTTTCATGGTAACGTTAATAGTGCTTTTTATTGTTTTTTTCTCCATCATACTCCATGAATTCTGCCACGGGTATGTTGCATATCTCAACGGAGACGAAACGGCAAGGATGATGGGCAGGCTTACTTTCAATCCCCTTCCCCACATAGACCCGTTTACTACCGTATTGCTGCCTGTAATTCTGCTCATTGCATCCGGAGGAAGATTTGCCATAGGAATGGCAAAGCCAGTGCCTGTGAATCCTTTCAATTTCAGAAACTACGACAGGGGGATGCTGACGGTTGGCCTGGCAGGACCTGTAAGCAATATTGTGTTCGGGGCCTTGCTTGCTTTTTTTTCACGGTTTCTTGCCATAGGATTCATAAGGGAGGTAATGCTCTTCGGAAGCAGGATAAATTTCATTCTGGCTTTTTTCAATCTTATTCCAATACCTCCCCTGGACGGTTCAAGGGTTCTCAGCGTATTTCTGCCAAGAAACATGCGATACCGTTACGAGCAGTTTGAAAGGTACGGCATGATAATTGTTATTGCCTTGCTTTTTTTCGGAGGGCTTGAGTGGCTTTTTCCGCTCAGTGGTAAAATGGTAGCCTTTTTTGGCGGCACCAATTTCTGAATTCCAGCCTGATATTTTTTAGGTTTTTGAGGGAAGGATAAGGTTTAACGCCTCGGTTCTTGTCCTGAAATCTTTAAGGAAAATTCCTCTCATTGCCGATGTAACTATCTTTGTTCCGGGCCGCTGTACGCCCCTCATGCCCATGCACATATGTTCTGCCTCAATGACAACCATCGTGCCCTGCGGAGTCAGTATCTTCATCATGGCATCGGCAACCTGGTTGGTTATCCTTTCCTGCAGCTGCATCCTTCTTGAAAATACTTCGACCAGCCGCACTATCTTGCTGATTCCAACGACTTTCCTGTTGTCCGGCAGGTAAGCCACGTGGGCTTTTCCGTAAAACGGCAGCATGTGGTGTTCGCACATGGAAAAAAACGGGATGTCTTTTACCAGGACAAGTTCGTTAAAATCCTCGTAGAAAACCTTGCCCAGTATTTTTTCGGGGGATTCTTCCAGCCCCCTGAACAATTCGCAATACATTTTTGCGACGCGTTTCGGGGTTTCTTTTATACCTTTTCTTTCAGGGTTTTCCCCCACAGCTTCAATTATCGCCCGAACTGCCGCTTCTATTTTCTGCAGGTCCATTGTCGACTCCTTTGGGCGTTAAACCGAGTATTCCGTCTATTTCGTCAGAATTGAGGGTTTCTTTTTTCAGAAGGGTATCTGCAAGGAGTTCCAGTTTTTCCATGTTTTCCTTAAGTATTTCAGACGCTTTGTTTTCTGCGTCTTCGAGAATCCTTCTTATTTCCCTGTCTATGTCTCTCGACGTTTCTTCACTGTAGTTTTTCTGTTGCGCCAGGTCTCTTCCAAGAAAAACGGCCTCGTTGTGGGCATAGCTTACGGGTCCGAGGTTTTCGCTCATGCCCCATTCGCAAACCATATTTCTTGCTATCTCAGTGGCTACCCGGAGGTCGTTTTCCGCTCCGGTAAATACCTTGTTAAAAACAAGTTTCTCGGCGCTTCGTCCGGAAAGAAGCGTACAGAGTGTATTCTTGAAATATGTATCGCTTTCGATGAACTTGTCTTTTTCAGGAAATATGTGTGTTGTTCCGAGAGCCTGTCCTCTCGGTATGATTGTGACCTTGTGCACGGGATATACATCCGGCAGAAATTTCTGAACCAGGGTATGTCCTGCTTCATGGTACGCTATTATTTTCTTTTCTTCTTCGCTTATGACCAGGCTTCTTCTTTCTACTCCCATCATGACCTTGTCTTTTGCTTCTTCGAAATCTTCCATGTCAATTTTACTTTTGTTCTTTCTTGCCGCAAGAAGGGCTGATTCATTTACGAGATTTTCCAGGTTTGCCCCGGACATCCCGGCTGTGGTTCTTGCAAGAACTTTTATGTCAACGGATTCATCAAGAGGTTTTTTCCTGATGTGGACTCCGATAATTTCTTCACGGGCTTTTATGTCAGGAAGCGAAACAACGACGGTTCGGTCAAATCTGCCGGGCCTTACAAGTGCTGGGTCAAGCACATCTGGCCTGTTTGTTGCAGCCATTACTATCACTCCCGATTCAGTCTGAAATCCATCCATCTGCACAAGAAGCTGGTTAAGAGTCTGTTCTCGTTCATCGTGCCCTCCTCCAAGCCCTGCAAATCTCTGTCTGCCTACCGCATCAAGCTCGTCTATGAAAACAATGCAGGGGTTCAGCTTCAGGGCCTGCTTGAAAAGGTCTCTCACTCTGCTTGCCCCCACTCCGACAAACATCTCAACGAAATCAGACCCGCTCATGCTCAGGAAGGGAACCTTGGCTTCTCCCGCAACCGCCCTTGCAAGAAGCGTTTTCCCTGTTCCCGGAGGGCCTATCAGCAATACTCCTTTGGGAATCTTGCCTCCGAGTTTCTGGAATTTCCTGGGGTCTTTCAAAAACTGGATGATTTCCTGAAGTTCTTCCTTGGCCTCCTTGCATCCCGCCACGTCATCAAAAGTGGTGCGGTTTTTCTGGTCGGGCATTATGGGCCTGCTTTTGGAGAAAGACATGACCTTGCTTCCCTCTGAAGAAACCTGTCTGTATATCAGGAACCATATAAGCAGAAATATCAGCAGAATTGGAATGGTGGATATGAGGATGTTCATCCATATATTTGAAGACGGTTCCACTTTGAAATCTATATTGTATTCCCTGAGAATATTAAATAATTCGGGGTCTTCGGGACTGTAAGTTGAAAATTTCGTTTTGTCTTTCAATGCGCCGTAGATATTCTTATCTTTTATTAAGAGCGGCCCGTCTATATTCCCTGCTCTTATCTCATTCAAAAGCTGGCTGTACATGATATCTTTCTTTTTTCCCTCGTATTCGGAAAGCCTTGCGAGGCTTATCAGAAGTATGCCTGCAAGAATCCAGAATACCAGCCATTTCATGGGATTGTTTCTCAAAGGAGCCGGGGGAGCCGGTTTTTGTTCCTTTAAAGGCGGTTTTTTTTCATTTTCCGTTTTATTTTCCATTCTTTGTCAGTCCTTTTTTTATCTTTTGCAATATCTTGTCCGCACGGTAATTCTTTCCTTTTCTTACCAATACGGCTATCCCGTCAGCTCCTGTTTTGAGGCAATTTTCAGCTGTCAGAGTTTCAGTTTCTGCCATAACAGCAAAAGGTATATTAACCTTTTTCGCTGTTTCTGTCAACAAAACTGTTTCCGGAGGTTTACCGGCCGGACTGAAAAGCATGTAATCCGCATCTTTTTTCGAATTTGCATATAATTCCTCAAGGCT
>DAOQVZ010000103.1:0-9156 GCA_035341815.1 bacterium | reverse complement strand
AAGGCTTTTTCTTTTCCGGAATATCATAAAGGCATTAAAACAGATTCCTGCCGAAAGTATAATAATGCCCATTATGAAAAAAGCCGCAGGCAGATTGAATATATGTCCCATGGTGCCTACCAGAAGCGGACCAGTAAAACAGCCTGCACCGACAAGGGCTTCATGCGTTGAAACGGGCAATCCGTAATTCAGATGGAGCAGAAAACTATTGTGGTATGAGAAGGCGCCTGTGATGCCTATTATGACAGTGCCTGAGATAACCATGGCAGGGTGAGTTCCAAGACCTATCATGCAGCTGCCTGTGCAGAATAAAAAAGATGAAATAAAGAACCTGTAAGGGTGCAGGAGAAGCGGTTTTTTCCTGAGAATGAAGAAAGTGGCAAGACGGCTGAAGAGCAGAATGGCAAAAATATTGCCTATCAATGAGGGCGAAAATCCCCTGGCCAGTGCCAGTTTTGGAAAGAGAAACATAATTGCTCCCGATGCCATGAAATGTATATAATGGAGTGTTCTGACTTCTTTTACCAGAAAGGCAGAAGAGGGCATCTTATTTGCCTTGCTTTTTTCGTCTACCGGCTTCATGGAAAGGATATTTTTTTTCTGCCCGAGCAAAAGAAGCAGCGACAGAATAGCTACGGGAACTGCAAAGATAAAAGGGATTCTTGCATCAAGCGAATAAGCCTTGCCCGCAAAAATTGCCCCGCATATAAGCCCGGTTGGCCATGTGAGGTTAAAAATCCCGGCTTTTTTATCGCCTTCAGAACCTGTAAAACAGTGCTGCATTGACGGCCAGAATATGGCATAACAGTAACTGGCAATGAGAAAGAATCCAAATATCAGGGGCAAGGAAACAAATGGCAGTGCAATATAGCATAAACCGGCTCCCGCCGGGGTGTAAATGAACAATATGAGTTTTTTCCTTAATGAAAACCTCGGTTGAAGGAAAGCAACAATGGTATACAGGAAATTTCCCGCAAAGCCAACCAGTCCAATTATAAAAGAACTGCTGTGCATGCTTTCCGCAAGCAACATGGGCAGGCTGACAGATATCAGGCAGTTCATAAAGGACATCAGAAAAGATGTTATGTATATGGATTGAAAGAAAGGCATTTGCCGGATTCCTTTTTTCTGGTTATAATTTTAATGTAGCTGGAATCCATAATAATACTTCTGAAAACTTTTTCAGTCAAATAAAAAAGGCTTTGAAGCATGTTAAACAAACTGCAAATAATGAATAACAAACAATCCGCAATTCTCGTAGTCTATTTTCTTTTATTCTTCACGGGATGCCAGACTGCCTACAGGCAGCCTGCAGGCGCGGCATCATTTTCTCCTTTTGAAGGAAGAAAGGATGCTTTCTTCTCGCCTTCGGGAACTGTTGATTGCGGTAGCGTGGCATATTCTCCGGACGGCTTATTTTACGCGGGCGAAGTTGAACCTTACGGAGAAGGAAACATAGGGGTGCATGATGCTGATAACGGCGATATTCTCCTTAAAATAAAGGCTCAGGACGGCAAAAACGACATAAAGAGCCTTGCATGGTCTCCGGACGGTCTTGTAATTGCTGTGATGTACCACGGGGGAAGTCCTTCCGGAATAGTTTTCTACGACACGGCCAGCGGCGAGAGACTCAGAAGGCTTGAAATCTCCGAGGATTACCATTTTATGGTATTCGGAAAGACAAGCCAAGTTCTTTACCTGTCAAAAGACTCTATTGTTTACAGAAAGGTTAACCTCAGGAATACGGGTTTTGCAAAATATTCAGGATGCAATCTTCCCTGGATAAATTATGGCTGGGATGTGGGAAGGAATCCGTGGGGCGGTGAGCACAAGGGGTTTTCTGCAAATAAGGGGAGGCTCTACGAGGATTTCTCCTTTCTCATGGAAAATGGGGCAGGCATTGTGCGTGTTTTCATTTTCTGCGATATGAGAAGCGGCATGATTTTTGACGAATCGGGATTTCCCGTCAGGTTTGACGAATTTGTCGAGGAGGATTTTATGGCGCTTCTGGATGCGGCAGAAAAGACGGGACTGTTGCTGATACCTGTCGTTTTTGATTACACGATAGCCGACGGAGTAATGACGGAGGATGTTTCGGAGGTCGGAGAATACCCCCAACTGTTTATCGATAATGCAAAGAAGAAAGCTCTTCTGAAAATTTTCGGGGGTTTCTTCAGAAAGTTCGGGTCGCATCCATCTGTTTTCGCATGGGATATCATAAATGAGCCCGAGCATTTAAGGAATGTTCCCGAAGAAAAGATATACGGGTTTGTCAAAGATTTCATATATCTTTTAAGAAGGAATGCGCCGCGTGGCAGTGTAACTGTCGGGCTTCTCAACAGGAATAGCATGGCAGGATGGATTGAATCAGAGCTGGACATATACCAGTTTCATTATTTCGACTCTTTTGAATCGGATTATCCTCTTAACTATCCAGTTGTGAAACTCGGATTGGATAAACCTGTCATTGCGGGAGAACTTGAAACCACCGACATACCCGGCAAGCTGACCGTCGTATGGAAAAACGGCTACAAGGGGGGCCTTTTTTGGGCATTAAACGACGGCGGTTTCAGGGAGAATGCAAGGCTTTTCCGTTCATGGATGAGCGTACATTGAAATTGGCACATCATTTTTTTTGACATCCAGTAGCACAAATCATATAATAGTAACATCAATCTAATTTATATATGGAGGTGCTCCGGTGCGTATAAAGATAAGATGCATAAAAGGTATTGAAGGGAAAGCAGGGTTTACTCTTATAGAACTTCTGGTCGTGATTGCGATTATAGCAATCCTGTCGGCAATGCTTCTTCCCGCTCTCGGAAAGGCAAGAGAAAGGGCAAGGACTGCCGTTTGCATGAATAATTTCAAGCAGATTGGGATTGCTTTCGACATGTACAGAATTGACTGGAATGACTATTACGTTCCCCAGCAGGAATGGAAAACTATTCTGTGGAGGTACGTACATGCGGAGACAAGAAACAATATCTGCTTTTGCCCCAGCAGGCACGGCAAAACCATACCTTTCGAGAAATGGTTTTACGGACAGGGGTATAACATAGGTTACGGGAATGAATATCCGGGTTTTGCGGGAAGAAAATCGGATGAAATAAATAATCCGGAAAAGAAGATTTTGATTGTGGACTGGGGAAGGAGTCTTGACGGCCGCGGAGGATGTAATTCCGGCCCCCCTTATCAATCTGATGGAGTGGAAAGTCCTGAAGGCGTTGAATTTAACGGTGGGGCAACATCTTACTGGGTTGTTGTCAGGATTCATAATGGAGGAAGCAACATTCTTTTCGGAGATGGTCACGTGGAGTGGAAAAGGCCTGAGGAATATCACAGCAATGCAGACGGAAGCGGCAATAAAACTCCTTTGCCTCCGGATACAGAATTGAAGATAGCTTCCGAGTGGAGAAAATACTGGGATACATCGTATTAAGTTTACCAGCGAAAGGGTAATTTAAAATGAAGAAAATAATCGCAGTCCTGCTATTGCTTGTTTTTGGGAGATATGCCTGCGGACAGGATATCGTTGCAACCACCAGTGTCCTTGCTTCGGCAGTAAGAGAAATAGGAGGAAACAGGATTAAGGTTACTACTCTTGTTCCTTATGGTTCCTGCCCCGGACATTTCGATTTGAAAGCGAGCCATCTGAGGCTTATTGAAAGGAGCGGCGTTCTTTTTGCACACGGGTTTGAAGGATACCTTGAAAAGATTAAGGCATCCATCAGACATCCGGGTTTGAAACCTTTCAAGGTCATCCAAATTGTTGAGGTGGAAGGAAACTGGCTTGTTCCTGCGGCTCAGATGGAAGCATACGGGAAAATCAGTGAAATTCTTTCGGGTCTTTTTCCACGGAACAGGGATTTTTTCGAGGCAAAAAGAATAAACGCTGAAAATAAGATTATCGAAACAGACATTGCTGTAAAGAAAATTGTCGAATCATATAAATTGAAGGGGGTGCCGGTTATATGCAACTCCCACATCAAGGACTTGCTCGAATATATCGGATTTAATGTAATTGGCGTGTACGGAAGAAAGGAGGAGCTTACTGCTTCGGACATAAAAAAACTTGTCCTGCTTGCAAAAAAAGAAAATGTGCGCCTTGTTATTGACAATCTGCAGGCAGGCCCGGATACGGGAACGGTAATTGCTTCGCAGCTTAAGATATCCCATATTGCAATATCCAATTTTCCCGGTGTTTTTCCGGGTACTGATACTCTCAGGCAGACACTTCATGAAAATGTTAGAAGGATAGCAAGCGTTTATGAAAAGAAAAATAAGTTTTGAAAATGTTTCCGTGGGATACATGTCGGAAACCGTGATAAAAGACCTTTCACTGGATATTGCAGAAGGGGATATTGTGGGTATTTTCGGTCCCAACGGAGCAGGAAAAACGACTCTTTTATGTGCAGTAAACGGCCTTGCCAGAGTTCTCTCCGGAAATGTTTATATTGAAGGCAGGAAAGTCAATAAACTCAACGGCAATGTCTTAAGGAAGAATATAGGATATGTTCCTCAGCATTTTGAGATAGACTCCAAGCTTCCCGTCATTTCGGAAGAAGTTATATTGATGGGAAGTTATGGCAGGCTGGGCTTATTAAGATATCCAAACAACAGGGAAAAACTACTGTTGGATGAATTTGTCGGTATGCTTGATATGTCCAACATAATAAAGAAACCTTTCGGACAGCTTTCGGGAGGAGAAAAAAAAAGGGTTCTTATTGCAAGGGCTCTGATGCAGGCGCCTTCTGTTATGTTGTTTGACGAAATATTCGCATGGCTTGACAGGGACATGGTAAAAAGTTTTACGGACGTAATAATCAAGCTTCATAAATCAAATAACCTTACAACTCTTATTGTTTCACACGACATGCACATCATAAGAAAAATTTGCCCGCGCGTAATATGGATGGAAAAAGGAAAAATCATCATGGATGCCGGCAGGGATGAATTTTTGAAAAAAATAAGGGAGTCTGATGGAATTATTTGAATTCGCTTTTTTTCAGAAGGCTTTTCTTGCATGCCTTCTTGCAGGAACAGCCTGCGGCATAGTGGGAGTCTGGATTGTGATAATGAAGATTTCCTTCATAGGAGTTGCCATTTCCCACGCCGCTTTTGCAGGAGCCCTGTTTGCTCTTGTTTTTGACAAACCGGTCATATTCTTTTCATTCCTGTTCTGCCTTGCCGCCTGCGCCATACTCGGACCTTTGTCCGACAAAGGACATCTACATCCTGAAACCTCTATCGGCATAATATTTTCCTCAACTCTGGGAATGGCTTTTCTTTTCATGGGGCTTTTGCCCGAGGGGAAAAGCCAGGCACTGAACCTTTTATGGGGAAGCGTTCTTACAGTCGGCGCAAAGGACATAGGGCTGCTTGCAGTGACATCTGTTGCCGTTATACTGGCAGTAGTCCTGTTTTTCAAGGAGATACAGTCAGTTATTTTCAACCGTGAGCTTGCAAAAGCCAGCGGGATTGCGGCGTCAATCTTTTTTTATTTTCTGCTTGTTTTAACGGGAGCAGCGGTCAGTTCTACACTTCAATCAGTCGGAGGGCTTCTTGTATTTGCTCTTATCATAAACCCTGCAGCCGCGGCATACCAGATAACCTACAGCATGAAAAAAATGTATTTCCTGTCTGTCTTTTTTGCCGTTTTTTCAGGATGGACGGGCCTTTTTGCGGCGGCGGCTTTTAATCTCCCGGCCGGAGCTTCAATCGTGATAGTCTCAAGTGCGGTTTTTGCACTGGCAGTCATCTTTTCGCCAAAAAGGACGGCTAAGAAGGTTTTTTGAAAAAAACCTTATGAAATATCACGTTAAGAATAAGGAGAAATATATGTCGGACATGAGGAACCAGAAGGATTTCTTTAACACAAGGGCGGAAAGCTGGGACAACGGCCGCAAAATGGTATCTCGGGAAGATTATTGCAGGATTGTCATAGAGTGCGGGATATGTTCTGGCCAGACAGTTCTTGATGTGGGAACCGGGACAGGCGTTATTATTCCATATATCCTTGAAAAAACAGGGGAAAAGGGAACGGTATTTGCTATTGATTATGCAGAAAAGATGATTGAACGACTGATAAAAAAGAATTTCCCTTCCAATGTTAAGGCCCTTGTGATGGATATACATAAAACGGATTTCAAGGACAGTTTTTTTGACGGGATAGTCGCAAACGCCTGCTATCCGCATTTTGCCAGAAAAAAAACGGCTCTGAAGGAAATATTCCGTTTATTGAAAAAAGGAGGAGTTTTCGTTATTTCTCATCCCATGGGAAGGAATTTCATAAACAACCTTCACAGGAACGCCCACGGCATAGTGGAAAAAGATATCGTACCGGATATCCCGCAACTGCGGAGCCTGGCAGAATCCTGCGGATTCAGATTCATTCAGGGTGCCGACGAGGAAAACTTTTTCTTCGTATCGTTTACAAAATAAAGCGGATGTTTCTCTTCAATCTTTTTCTTCGGATGCGGCGAGTATTTTCTCGTATGTTTCGTTGCTTATCACGTGTTCTATCCTGCATGCGTCTTCCCTGGCTATTTCGATGGGTATCTTCAGTTTCTGGTTCAGGAATTTAACTATGGTCCTGTGCTTTTTGTGAATGCGGGAAGCTTCTTTTTTCCCTTTCGGCGTGAGTTCGACGTAACCATACTTTTCGTGTTCAACATAGCCGTTCTGAGAAAGTATGCCCAGCGCCGAGACAACGGACGGGTCCTTCACCTTGAGAAATCTGCCTATGTCTTTAACCCTTGCAATTCCCTTTTCCTTTTTCAGTATCTTTATTGCTTCGAGATAGTCTTCAAGACTCTGGGTCAGCATTATATCTCCTTAAAGGAAAAGTCTTGCGGCCTGGTAAAAAAGAACGGCGGCAAGCCACCCCGTAAATATGGACCATACTGTTGCAACCAATGCCCACTTGATGCCTGCTTCCTGCTTTATTACTGCAACGGTAGCAATGCACGGGATGTAAAGAAGCGTCATAAGCATGAAAGCATAGGCGGAGGCCGGGGTGAAAAGGGTTGAAAGGGCTTCTGCCATCTTCTGTGTTCCGCCCAGCACGGTGCCGAGGGTTCCAACGACAAGTTCTTTTGCTACAAGACCCGACATAAGGGCTACGCCTGCCTGCCAGGTGCCGAAACCTGCAGGTCTCAAAACAGGGACGAGAAAGCTTCCTATAACGCCGGTATAGCTTTCCCTTTCCGCAAAACCAGCGGAAAGGGGAAAATAGCTCAGGACCCATATAACGAAAACCCCCGCAAAAATCATTGTCCCTGCTTTTCTCAGGAAAAGATACGATTTTTCCCATGCCGAAATAAGCATGTTTTTTATTTCAGGTGTGTGGTAGGGAGGAAGTTCCATGATTATATGGCTTGATTCACTTTTGAAAAAAACGGTTTTAAAAATTCTTGCAGTAAGCAATCCGGCAATAATGCCTATTATGTAGAGTGAAAAAAGAACAGTGCCCTGGTTTTTCCTGAAAAAAACGCCCGTGAAAAGCAGATATACCGGCAGCCTGGCTGAACAGCTCATGAAAGGAAGCGCAAGAATGGTGATTATCCTGTCTTTTTTTGTTTCGAGCGTCCTGGTTGACATTATAGCCGGGACGTTGCATCCGAATCCGAGCAGCATGGGTATTGCGCTCTTGCCGTGCAATCCCACTTTATGCATTACCCTGTCTGTTACGAAAGCCGCCCTTGCTATATATCCGGAATCTTCCAGAGCCGCAAATATAAAGAAGAGAAGAAATATGTTAGGCAAAAATACTATTATCGCTCCGAGTCCTGAGATAATTCCGTCTGTAAAAAGGGAAATAATCCAGTTTGGCAATCCATTGATGTCAAGCAACTGTGCAATTTTTGTTCCTGCAAAGGAAAATAAATAATGCAGGATTTTTGCAAAAGGCCCTCCAATTGTAAAAACTATCTGAAAAGTGAGCCACATAAAAAAAAGGAATATTGCACCTCCTGTAAAACTGTGGGTGAAAAGTTTGTCTAATCTTGCCGTGAATTCTATTTTCTCTTCTAAGAGGCTTTCCTTTTTGGTGCATTCCTTGGCTATGCCGTGTATAAACCCGTAGCGTTTTTCTATAATGAAATTTTCAATGTCAGGACAGATTTCTTCAAGCTTCCTGATTATATCGAGGACCTTGACATATAGGCCTTTTTTTTCGAGTATTGAAATGAATTCGGGGTCCTTTTCTATAAGCCGGGTTGCGAAGAAACGCGAAGGGTAGGGGGACCCAATATCATTTATGAGGGATTCTATTTCAGCTATGGCATTTTCTGCTTCTATCCCGTAGTGTAAACTTGCATTCTCATTTTTTTTTGCCGAGTAATCATATATGGTTTCCTTGAGTTCCTCTACTCCCTGTTTTTTATTCGCCACCGTTTTTATGAATTTTACTCCCAGGATATTTTCCATCTGTACAGTATCTATGTTAATCCCCTTTTTTTGTGCTACGTCATACATGTTTACTGCCACAATCACATTCTGCTTAAGCTCAAGCATGAGCGTTACAAGGTACAGATTCCTTTCAAGATTTGTTGAATCGGCAACAACAATGACGGCGTCAGCACTTTTTTTGACCAGGATTTCCCGTGCGATTTTTTCGTCTTCGGTAAAAGAGGTAAGTGAATAAGTGCCCGGAAGGTCTATTACCTTGAACCTGGTATTCCGGTAAACGTAAGAGCCTTCCTTTATTTCAACGGTTACCCCGGGCCAGTTGCCTGTTTTCTGGTGGAGGCCTGTGAGAGCGTTAAACAAAGTTGTTTTTCCCGTATTGGGGTTGCCTGTAAGAATTATGTTTTTTTCTTCCATCCTTATCTCATTAAGTTTCCAATCTTACGACCGAGATATGCATTGCTATTCCGTGTCCGATGCCCACGCTTGTACCGCCTTTTTTGAATATGACAGGACCGGGAGATGCCTTTGTTACCTCTATCTCGTCTCCCGTGAAAATACCCAGTGTTGTCAAACGTTTTCTTGCTCCGGGACAATCCATGCTTATGCCTGTTATCCTGTATTTGCCTACAGGTACGTTGGATAACCTTAACATTCTTTCTCCCTCATTTATGTTAATATAAGCTAAATAATCAATTACCAGCGCCTAAGAAAGCTGTATTTATTTCATCTATATTAGCTTTAACT
>DAOQVZ010000102.1:0-9219 GCA_035341815.1 bacterium | reverse complement strand
CCGGCTCTTGTGAAACCTTTCCTTTGCCTCAAAGAGTTCTTTCCTCGTAATTATTTTATTCTTTCCGACAATAATTTTCACAATAAATCCCCAAAAGGCTTGAATTTCTCCAATAAATTATGTTTTGTCAATATGTCTTTAAGTTTTTTCTTATCTACTTTGTTCTCTTCTAAAAGTTTTTCAACTTTTTCCATATCCTTTTTCCTGCCGGCCCGCAAAAGAATTGCAATCAAATATTCCTTCTTCAGTATTTTCATTTGTGCGCCTTCATATGTTATTCGTTTTGCTTCTTTTATAGCTTGCCTTTCAAGGTTATCGGCAGGAATAAACTGTACGGGCAGTCCTTCTATGAGAATATGTTCTCCTTTCCATGAATATCCTTTTTTCTCAAGATAATCAAAGATGGAAGTCAGATTAATAATCTTTTCTTCTTCATATTCTATAATTACGAAGATATCTATGTCGTATGTAAGGAAGGGCTCAATATAAAACATGGCGGCGATACCTCCGCCTACCGCATAATCCTTGATAATTCCCTTCTCTACAAGTTCATTTATTATTTCTAAGGTTTTTTTCATAGATGCTTCCTGGGAATCTTAAAAATTCCTGCAAACTCTATTATAGAATATACAACACAATATCAATCTGTTCAACCTTACAGATTCCTCCACAGTAAATTGAATTCCAAAATTGACAGTATTGCTATTTCCCGAGAATTTTCGGGATTGTTTCTTTCCTTCCCGTGATATGTACTGTCCCGCCTGTGATTTTTTCCCTGACTACAGGCGCGCTTACTACCTGCCCGTCTACCAGTATGGCCAAGCGTTGTCCAATGAGCTTTTCTGTCAGGGCGGCAAACTTTTTCTTCCCTTCCTCCGTAAATACTATCTCAAGCTGTTCAAACCCCTGGTGTGACAATCCTGACTTTACTCCTTTTATATCCGAGTTATCCATCTCGCTTTTGTCGGCAACGTATATTTTTTCGTCGGAATGAGGTATATCAGTCTGTGTAAATCCTGCTTCCGGAGAGTTTTTCACAAGCCTGAATTCTATGCTGGCTTTTGGCTTAAAATATCTTGTTGCCTTAACCATAGTAAACATTTTGGGAACACTTTCTGCGGAGATCATCCCGGGACTGCCAATCATGCCTCCTTGAGCTATTATAGCGGGTTTTTCATCAGTCAACTCCATTCCGGTACAATGTTCTCTGCTGCTCGTGATGGGCACTGTTTTCTCTTCCTGCCCTTCAATCTTTATTTTTTTGAATTCTACAAACTTTGTTATGGATATATCTATCTGGCAGCGTATCTTACCGTCTTTTCTTATCTCCGGTGTTACCTCAATATACAACCCTTCTTTTTCGTTCGTCCCCGGTATGTTCTTTCTCGTATCCAGCACGCCGGTTTTTCCTTCTTCGGCAAAAACCTCCGCCTGTGTCACGTCTAAAATACCCTGTTGTTTGAGAGAATATAAACTCTTGTACAATTTCTCCGCATCAATCTGCGGAAAAGTTTCCGGTGTACCTGGACTTTTTATCAAAAACGTCTCAGGCAGTTCCTTTATTACATTCACATCAAAGAATTCAAATTTTATTATAGAAAGATTCTCAGGTGCGGTTTTCTCCTGCGCGCGAATCCCACTCTCCATGGAAACCAACACAAGTACCGCAATACAAATGTGCATTATCCGTCTCATCACCTGCTCCCTTTCTTATTGTTATCCGGATTGTCCAGGTAAGAATCCACGACCTTCCACTGAATTTTCCCTTCATCCGATACCTGGTATTCAAGCAGCATCAAGCCGTCTATGTGCCCGTCTTCAAAATAAGCCCTGACCATGCTGGTTGACAATACATAAATGTCTATTTCGGAACTGAATCTCATCACGCCGCCCAAAATTCCCTCGTACGGTATCAATTCATTATGTTTCATAAGGTCTGTTTTTATCTCTTTTACAGGGTCTTTTAATCCTTTTCCCTTCAATTCCTCGATTTCCGCGGGAAGCAATCTCGGTTGACGTAACGCTTTTCTCCTGTAATACGCCAGAGAGATTTGCAGTTTTTTATTTTCATCGTGCAGTCTTACATTTTTGTCCTGCGTCTTCCGGTTCTCTGCGGTAAGCTCGTTAATTTCCCTTGCAAGGTCTTTTTCCCTGTTTCGGGCAAGATTCAGTTCTTTTGACGTCGTGAATACGCTGAATACAAGGAAAAGATTCAATATTACCAGAAGTATAATAAACCCCACCCACAAAAAGCGTGTTTTCTGAAATTTCATCCACGGATTTCCTTTTTCCATGTATTCCCCTGTAATCTATCTTCTTGTCTCTTTCAGCAATTTACGGGCTTCCTCCATGTCGGAGCTTTTTACCATCAACCTTATGCGATACATTATTGATAGTCCGTAGGCACGATTATGCTCAAATATAAAAGCCTTCATTCCGCCCGATTCCAGAAGTCCTTTCGCTATATTTGCCTCTCCCATGCTTGTAAACTCAGCTACCTCAACTAAATCTTCTTCCATTTCTTCCCCCTGAAAATACCGTGCGTTCTGCCAAACCTGGCTGTATATTTAATAGTGCGATAAATTTTATCCTCCGAAGCTTTGATGCGAAGAAGGACGCACCGTTACAATATGCGTGTTGATGCCCTGGAAAAATCAAACCATACAATTTACGTTTTTATGTAGCGGTGTCCCGCATAGGTCCCGGGATAAAGCATTTATGCCACTACAAAAACATTCTTCCCATCAATTAACGGATTGTTTAACCTGCAAACCTTTATCCTCCCAGACAATATCAGGCTTCAGTGTAAAATATTCCATGACCCCGCCGTCATCTTTTTCGTCTTCCCCAACACTGTAGACGATAAAGCCTTTATCCTTTTTTTTGTATATGTAATCCTTGCCGGTAAAAGGGTCTAAGGGCAGGGTTGGCAGGATATCAGGGGTAAGCTGGCTGAGAAATTCAACAAACTCCCCGTGTTCCTGCTTATAGATGCGATTGGCTATTCCCATTTCCGCCGCACCCAGGAGAGCGTCTATTCTTGCCTCTTGGAGAAGAGCGCGTGAAGCTCCTGGAATAAGTAATTGCGCCACAATTCCTTTTTCCTTGGGCAATGCCATGAGTTCCTTTTCCGATTCTTCAAATTTATCCTTTACTTCATAGAAAGGTACCCGAACAAGATTGATTAGTTTTCCCATTGTCTTTACATATGCAGACTCCTGTTCGTTCCAGAAGGCTTCAGGATTTTTTTCGTAAGAGGTTTTTAAAGAGCCTTCCATGTTAATAAGATAAGTTGCTATCTCCTTCCTGGAATTAGAGATTTCCTGCCTTGCCATGGCCAGTTCTCCCGTCAATCCGTATAGAATCGGGCTTTTCTCGCGCTCATATTTCATTCCTTCAATCAGGGACTTATATATTTCGGGGCTACCTTCTCCCTTTCCAACCATTTCTTTTGCGGTATGGATAGCAATTGCATTGATGGCAATTCTTACAAGTTGTGAAATAAGCAAGGGTTCGCCCGATATGGATCCAGATATCTTCAAGCCTGTTAAGCAGGCGGATAAGCTCCTGTCAATATTCTTATTCTCCATTTCTACTGCCGCCCTGGCTGAAAGTAAACGGGTACAGCTTCTCAATTTTGCAAGGTGAGGCAGGGGCAATGAAAATCCCTTTTTCCAGTCTTCCTTTGAGAGAAACATGCACTTCATACCGGAAGCTTTTTCCAGCAGCCCATAAATTTTTGCAAAATCCGAATTGCGCAGGATTAAATCCGCAACCTTTTTCTTTTCCGCTTCCGGTACATCTTCCCATTTTACCGTTCCTTCATACGGGATATATTTCCACTCATCTTTGTATTTTTCCTTCAGAGAATCAACGAGCTTAAAAACTTCCCTGTACACCAGTGCGCCATTTTCTTCATCAGGTATCTCAGGCAGGTTAAGTTCCTCTATCGTAGTGGGTATCCCTGCTTCTCTGAGCTTGTTCAACTCTTTCTCCAGTTCTGTCTCTGCAAAAGCCAAACCGCTTGCCAGAAACAGTACCAGGATTCCCAGAAAACATGTCTTTTTCATGAATTCTCTCCTGTGTTCCTGTTGTCAGGATAAAGGTCAGCGGATTCAAAGGTGTGCATGTAAACATTATTGTTGTCTACAGTCATATTATACCAGTTTTTTGCATCCTCACTTATTTTCCTTTTCCCAAGGCAGTCCCATTCTGATATTGTTTGACAAATATTGAATTTAACAGATTAACCAGCTCTTTAATAAATAAAGGAACACCTTTTTCCTCAGGCAGATTTTTATATATGCCTTCCGTGCGTATGAACAATTTCCTCCAATCGGGATTTGACAGGTATATTGAATATACGTCGAGAAAATTATCGCTTCTCTTGCAGGCAATTTCCTCGGTGACAGTTTTATATGGCGTGTAAAGTTCCGGAAACGGCGGAGCCGGAAAGGGAGAGCAGATTATTATTTTTGAGAATTGTTTTTCGCCAGCCGATATGATTGCTTCCACGGCTTTCTGCCACTCGGCGGGGGGTGTTTTCTCCTCAATGGACCCGGTATAAGGAAAAAGGATAAAGATGTCTCCGTTTTCAGAGAGGTTTAATTTTCCCACGATATGCAAGTATTCGGAAAAAAGCATCTGGTTATATCCGTATTCAGGTTTCCCCGTTTCTGAAATAACAGATTTTATTCCCTCTTTATTTAAGATTTTTTGAAGTATCTCTCCGGTTCCGTCAGGATAGGAGCCCGCGAGAGTTATGTTCAGGGAATCCACGGGAGTAGAAGTCTTTTTTCCCTTTTCTCCGGGGAAATCAATTACCATGAAGTTCCCTTTTTCATCCGTCATGAAAGGTCCGTCCATACTGATGTTGGAAGTTTCCGTGGAACCCGCGCGGAATGTTTTCCCGCACAGTTTTAGACCGCATATATAAATTCCTGCCTCCATGATATCCCCGGATTTGTAATTGGAAAAGTTCACATATACATGTTTCGTTTCTCCGGGTTGGGGATAAACTTTTTCTTCAGCGTCTCTGCCTTTGACCGATAATGGGACAGTTTCATTGTTAAGGTTGGTGACTGAAAGAATAACGGTGAAAGGCTCCCTGTCTCTGACAAAAGGCTGGTATGGCAGGACTTTTGTTACCATTTTTATATCTTCGGGATTTTCCCGGCTTCGGGGGATTTCGTATTCCATTGTATCTCTTATACCCTGGCATTCCGCTTCAAGTGAGATTTTTCTGTCATCCCCCTGCATCAAAAGGAGTTCCATTGTCCTTCCGGCATACTTTTTCCCCGAAACGGTAAATGAAAAAGCTTCCGCGCCGGATGAAGGAGAAGCATCTACCTTCAGTACCTGGAATACTTTGCCGTCCAACTTAAGCGGAGAACTTGCGCTGTAATTGAAATACGACTTCACTTTTTTATCTCTTTCCCTCATGGTTGTTATCGAAGCCGTCATGGGAACCTCGTTTATGGAAACCCTGTCCCACCACACTCTGCCTCCATAATGGTATAAACCCACGGCACTGAGCATGTTTTCCTTTATTCCTGTAAAAGGTATTTCCATCTTTATCCACCTGCCGCTCTCAGGCAGACTGCCCATTGAGATTTTTTTCGCTTCAGGCAGGGTGCCCAGCAAGATTTTTTTGCCTTTGTCGGCGCTTATAAGGTCCTGCCCCCATGAATATAAATAAATCTTGTCCCTGATTGTTGTCAGCTCAACCATGATTTCCTCAGGCGGTTTTTCTTCCATGTAATAGAGGTACACCACAAGTTTGTCGCTCTTTTCTATCTTCTCGGGAGAAGGCAATAGCACTCTCTGGAAGGAGGTGCCTTCTTTTCCCGTGATGGAAAAAGAACCGCTCATGCGAGGAACAGTTACCCAGTTCCATTGTCCTGTTTTTGTGGAATCTACCGGGACGAAATCCTCAATCAGCATCTTTCCATCTCTCAAATTCTCGTCTGTCTGAGTAGTCCCTGTTCCGCTTTCCTTTATATATGCGGTGTAAAAGCGGTCTGAAGAAGGGGTGAAAAGTATTTCTGCTTCCCTGTTATTGACCTGTTTGAATTTTTTTATCTGGCAAGCTTCGCCTTTTGTGTCTTTTATGATTATATTGAGGTTTTGAGTTCTCTCTTTTGAAGGATTGATAAATTTCAGTGATGCCAGGTTTACGTGTCCGAGAGGTTCAGACTCGCCTATTGCAAAATCGGCGGCGTATCTCCATGATTCCTGCGCAAACAACAAGGAGCTCGAAAGTGCGATATATACAAAAAGCATGTTTTTGATTTTGCTCATTTTCTCTTTATTTTCAGGGCGATGTCGTTTAAGAATTCAGGTATCGGTACTTCCTCTGTTTCCCCTTCCATAACGAAATCTTTCTTGAATACAATCTCTCCTTTATAGGTATTCCACGCTTCCAGCTCATAATTGCCGGGTTCAAAGTTGCCTATTTTTATGGTGCAGGTTCTTTTTACAGGCGTTTCTTGAGGCCGTTTGTCATTGAACAGCTTCCCTGCATAAATCCAGAAGAAACCTTCGAAATTATTCTGTATGCCTGTGATTCCCATGTCCTTGCTTTCGGATTCAACACTGGCGGCGGTAAGCTGGTAGTTTTTGCCTCTGCGGTCTTCACCCTTCCAGAACTCTGAAAGGGCTTTGTAGTGGAAGTAAAGGTCAAAGTAGTCTATGAAAGGCCAATACCAGAATAAGGCAACTCCCGTTAAGGGGGTCATTGAAGAAGCCCATATCCCGGCATGGAGGTTATTTTCAAGAATCCGACGGTTTGCTCCTACCCCGTACTCGTTTATGAATACAGGCTTTCCAAAAGGTTTCCTCTTCGTGAAAAAAGTCAGCACGGATTCCACCATCTCTGCATTATAAGAATTGCCTTCAATCATTTCAATCTGGGGGATTGCCCAGATAACAGGGTCGGCTTCAATTCTGCAGTAATGACTTGTTATGAGATGGTCGTAAGGGTCGATTCCTCTCAAATACGGGTGTATTGTTTCGTGCCATTTCTTGATGTTCTGGGTATTGTAGTTTATTGTCAGGTCTATTTCATTCCACAGTTCCCATAATACTATGTTTTTTGAATATGCCCACCTTGAAACTATGTAATCAAGCCGCCTCTTGAAATAATCTATGGCAAGCTGATTTGTAAAGAACTCGTCGGCGGTATTCAGCATTCCGCCGTTTATTATACTGTAAGGGTTATCAAGCCACTCCGTGTCAGGCCTGGAGAACTGCCCGTGATTTATAAGGGTCAGGTCAACATATATGCCGTATCTGGCCGCGGCCTCCAGTACATAGTCAAGACGCCACGCGTTTTCAACGCTGTATCTGCCCAGGCCTTTGTAATGGGGAGCGTAAAAAGGGTTCCATTCTATTGCCTGCCACCATGCCGACATCCAGATCCTTGCGTAATTCTCTCCGTTCTCGTGCATCTTTTTGAAATATCCGTCATACGCAAAAGTGCCCATATTCTTCGGAGGGGTGAATTCCCACCGGTAATAAGGGACTCTTTTGTCGTCGGGGGACCTCAAGGTGTGTCCTATCGGATAGAAAAAAGCGCCGTTTTGAAAAGACATGTAAAGCGGGTCCTTTTTGTCCCATCTTACGAATCCCCCGTCCCCGGACATCTCTGCGAGAAATGTGCCCCCTTCCATATCAGATACCTTGTTGCCGTCCCTGTATATTTGTATCGTATATGTGTATCTTCCCATTTCCTGCGGGGTAAACCTTATTTTCCAGCCTTCAATTCCATATGGAAAGAGGTTCTCTCCGTCATCTTCAAGGCGCCTGAGATATTTGTGATAATAGAAAGCGGGAACCTCAAAAGTTTTACCTGAAGGGGAAACGAAACTTCCCGTAATCCTGAATTCCTGAGGGTCAAAGGGGTTTTCGGGGCGATAAGAAGATTTGAAGGATACTTCAAACTTTTCAAATGTTTTCACCCTGTCCTGAGGGGCCTCAAAATTATAGAGGCATATTTTATCGTCAGGGAACCTTGCTTTTATGAGTTCAAAAGCATCCACGTAAAAAGAGCCGGTATACTTATCCTGGAAGAAGAGCATTATGCCGAACTCGCTGATGTTGCGGGCTGCGTAGCCGTCCCAGTTTTTAAGGTGGTTGAGCGGTTTCCATGCGAAACTCGTATTTGAAATATCTATGCCGACCTCTTTTTTCACCCCTCCTTTTATCCGGAACAGTCCGGTTTCAAACCAGTGCCATTCGTTGTCTTTCACATAGCACTTTAATGAAATCTCGGAAAGGCCGGAATCCGGCATGTAAATGTTGAATTTAAAGAATTGGAAGTTATTGAAATCAATCTTGCCAGGGTACGCTATCCATGCAGTTTCACTGTTGTTTACAGAAACCTTGAGAGAGGCAGAGCCGCTGACGGCATATTCCTTCGACAGACTCAACTGCTGGCTTGCTTCCCTGTTCTGCCAGTTATCAAGGCTGTTTTCAAAGTCAAAAATAATCTGTGTCATCCCCCTGGTGCAGAAAAACATAAATATAAAGCATATAGTGATATTTCTCATCTTCTTTCAATCTTTTAGGTAAGCTGACATTTTTCCTTTCTCCCTCTAATCTCAAACCAAATCAGCTTAATTTCGAGAACAATTTATTTTAAAGATTCTCTATACGCCTTTTCCAAGTTTTCTGGAACACCTACATGATTTCCCAGAAATTGTGATAAACCGCGATTTACAATAACGCCGTTTTCATCAATGGTGTACCCGTCCGTAGAAGACGTAATAAAATATTTCTTAAACGTGGCTCCTTCTTTATCAACTCCAACCGGAAACATAATTTCGTTGTTTTCAACGAGTTTTTCCAAATCCTCAGTATTCCCTGAACGACAAATTACAACTACCTCGATAAGGTCACGTAAAACTTTATACGGTTTATTAAACTTTTCCAGCCACCAGTTTCCGGAAACCTGGTTCACGAAAACATAAAGCCTCTTTTTCCCTTCGACATCCGGCTCATGGTTTATCCACTTTTCAATTTCCAACTCAGGAGCAGGTTTTCCATAAAGAGATTCTATCTTTCGCCTCTTTTCTGACACTCTTTTCACCACTTCCTCTTTTTGTTCTTCACTCAAGAAATATGATATGGGAATTCCTTGCCGTATCTCGTATGCTTCATCATCCTTTTGAGGGATAATATTGAATAATGAATCAGAAAGTCCGGTGTTAAATTCAATCT
>DAOQVZ010000101.1:0-9384 GCA_035341815.1 bacterium | reverse complement strand
AACAAAAAACATGTAATTTTATTGTTGATTCTCCTTGCCGGTTTCATATTAAGGCTGGTATATCTTTATTATTTAAAGGATACGGTTTTCTTCGCTCCTCTTTTAATGGACAAGCATGACCAGAAAACCTTCATGATATGGGCACAGCAGATTCTGAAAAATCCGTGGCTTGTCGACGGCAAAGCATTTTACATGGCGCCTCTCTATCCTTATTTTCTGGCCGTTCTCCATTTTTTTTCGGCTTGGAATCTGGTTTTAATTGTGACATTACAGCTGGTTCTCGATATCGTTTTATGCGGTCTTATTTTTTTTCTCGGCAAAAAAATTTATAATGCATGGGTAGGCTTGTTAGCTGCGTTCTTTGCATGTTTCTACAAAACTTCCATTGTCTACGCATCATCAATTCTCAGCGACAGCCTTATCTTCTTTCTATATATTTTATTTATCGTCCTTGTATATAACGCTCTCGAAAAACCCAATTTTTGCAGGTGGCTCATTGCAGGCATTGTCCTGGGTCTTGCGGCTCTTTCAAAGCCTACCATTGCCATATATCTCCCCTTTTTATTTATCGGCCTCTATCTTTATCCCGACAAAAAACTACTGCCATTAAATATTTCTAAAAAGTTTCATCCGGTTCTTGCACTGCTGCTTCTTTTAATTGTTTCGGGATTGACAATACTTCCTGTCACCTTACGTAATTACTATGTAAGCGGGAAATTGATACCTATATGCACGAACGGCCTTGTTAACTGGCAGATAGGAAATAGTTCCGATTCCATAGGGCTTTTCTATTATCCCAAGGGGGAATTGCTCAGTCCTTTCTCTATCGCATTCTGGAAGCTTTTTGTAACCAAGCTCAATATTTTTTTTACGAGCTACGAATGGCCGCAGAATCTAAATGTCTACATGATGGAAACTATTATTCCTTTTTTGAAAACTGCCTTTGTAAGGTTCGGTTTAATCATTCCGATGGGCATGGGGGGTCTTCTTGTGCTTATGCTAAACTGGAAAAAAAATTTCATATTCATTTCTTTTGCAATTACCAACGTGCTGTGGGTTGTTTTATTTTTCATCGTAGACAGGTACAGGCTGCCTGCTGTCGGGTGTTTCATGGTGTCGGCGGCCTTTCTCATGGTATGGAGCATTGAAAAAATAAGACAAAAGAAATTTTTTGCCCCCCTCGCAGTTTGGGTGCCTGTTGCAGCTTTTGCTTACTTCTTCAACATTATTCCAGGTCAGCTGATTCCTTCTGTTTCTATCGAAACGTTTGCAGGGCTCAGCGTCAGGAATATTGAGAATGCAATTCTGACAGGCGACCTGGAGGGAGGATACAGGAAAGCGGAAACATACTACAGGTTAATGCCGGGAGACTTCAGGTCGAATTTCATGCTTGCATGCGTTCTTTCCGACATGGGGAAAAAGCAAGCCGCCATATACTATCTTGAACAGACACTGAAGATAAATCCCGGTTTTGAACCTGCTCAAAGATTCATCAAAGACCTCAAAAACAGCTAAAAATTATTTCTCCCTTTTTGGCAGGTATGTTAAAATAATTTAAAACACCATGAACGATTATGGATAAAAAAATAACAGAAATAAGGGACAGGTTCATAGAAGCTGTTGGGAACATGGGTGAAAGCATAGGTCTGAACAGAACCGTATGCCAGATTTATGCCCTCCTTTATATAAGCCCGGACCCGCTTTCACCTGCCGATATAGGCAGGCTGCTGGCTGTCAGCAAGGGCAATGTAAGCATAAACATGAAAAAGCTGGAAGAATGGAATGCCGTCAAAAAGGTCTGGCGGAAAGGATATGCAAGAAGTCTTTACCGCGCCAACGATGATATAGAATCAATCGTGGTTGATAAGCTTAAAACCGGCATAGAAAAAAGAGCCTCGTTAATGAAAAATACCATTGCCGAGCTCAAAACATCTATTAAATCAATATCATCCGGAAAGGGCGACATGAAAATCAGGAGCCATTATTCTTCCTCTTTTTCACGAATGGAGAACCTTCTGAAGCTGACAGACCTGTTCAGCGAAAACATTGATCTTCTTAAATCCCTCCTGAAAAAATAGAATTCGGTACGAAACGGTTTTTATTTTCCTCTTGACAAACTTGTTCAAATAGTTTAAAATATATTAAACAAACTGTTGTAAGAGGGCATATTGCCCCACAGGGGAATAAAAATGGGCAGAAAAGCTCTGATAACTGGAATAACAGGACAAGACGGCAGCTATCTCGCGGAGTTCCTTCTTGAAAAAGGCTATGAAGTTCACGGAATGATAAGAAGGGCAAGCACTTTCAACACTGTGAGAATTGACCATATCTTTTCGGATTTCCATCTCCCCGATACCCGCCTTTTCCTCCATTACGGTGATATGAGCGACGGCGGGCAATTAAGTAATATTATCTACAATATTAAACCTGACGAGATATACCACCTGGGCGCTCAAAGCCATGTCCGTGTAAGTTTTGACATGCCGGAATACACGGGAGATATTACCGGCATGGGAACAACCCGCCTGCTGGAGGCAGTCAGAAGAAGCGGAATAAAAACCAAATTTTACCAGGCGAGCAGCAGCGAGATGTTTGGAGATGCTTTGCCTCCCCAGGATGAAAATACGCCATTTAAACCCTGCAGCCCTTATGCCACCGCGAAGGTTTATGCCTACTGGATGGTAAAAAATTACAGGGAAGCGTACAACCTTTTTGCCTGTAACGGTATTTTATTCAACCATGAATCTCCCCGAAGGGGGGAAACATTTGTCAGCAGGAAAATAACCCGCGCCGTGGCCCGCATACTTAAAGGTGAGCAGGGATTTCTTTACCTGGGCAACCTGAAAGCCAGGAGAGACTGGGGTTTTGCACCCGAGTACGTTCATGCAATGTGGCTTATATTACAGCAGGAAAAGCCTGAAGATTATGTTATCGGAACGGGTAAGTCCCATTCCGTTGAGGAATTCGTGGAAAGAGCTTTTTCTTATGCGGGGTTGGAATGGAAGGAATATGTCAAGATAGACCCGAGGTACTTCCGTCCCAAAGAAGTGAATAATCTTATTGCATCCATTGATAAGGCAAAAAAAGAATTGGACTGGGTGCCTCTGATTAATTTTGAAGAACTGGTAAAAATCATGGTAGATGCAGATATGAGAAGTGCCGGATTAGGCGCCAAAGGCGAAGGAGATGCTGTACTGAAGGATCTATTTTCTGGAATTTGGTGGAAAGGAGATTAAGTGAAAAATGATAAAATGAAAAATTTCCATCCTCATAATCAGATAGGAGTCGGAGATTTTGCTTTCGGTAAAAGGGAGCAAAAATACATAGGCGAGGTCATAAAGTCTAACAGGCTTTCCTATGGCCCCATGACAAAAAGATTTGAAACTCTTTTTGCGCGGGAACACGGCTGTAAATTTGGAGTTTTCTGCAACAGCGGTACAAGTGCTTTGCACATTGCGCTTGCAGCACTGAAAGAAAAATACAACTGGCATGAACAGGATGAAGTTATCGTTCCTGCAATAACTTTCATTGCTACCCCCAATATTGTGCTTCACAATAATCTGAGACCGGTTTTTGTTGACGTTGACCGCCATACATATAATATGAATCCTTTCTTGATTGAGGAAAAGATAACTTCAAGAACAAGGGCTGTTATTCCCGTCCATTTGTTTGGAATGCCTGTTGACATGGCTCCCTTGATGAAAATCTGCCGTAAGCACAGCCTGCGGGTTATCGAGGACTCATGCGAAACCATGTTTGCAGAATATAAAGGTAAAAAGGTTGGTTCTTTTGGGGATATCGGGTGTTTTTCAACCTACATAGCACATTTCCTGGTAACGGGAACAGGCGGACTGTGTACTACAAGCAATCCCAGACTGGCTGTCATGCTGAGAAGCCTGATGAATCACGGCAGGGATTCCATCTACATTTCAATGGATGATGACAATAAGGAAGGACGCAGGCTGTTCGAGGTTGTGGACAAAAGGTTTAAATTTATCAGGCTTGGCCACAGTTTCAGGGCAACCGAACTGGAGGCTGCAATAGGATTGGGTCAGATGGATAATAAGGAAGAAATTATTTCAAAAAGAAGAAAAAATGCACGGTATCTGACCGAAGGATTGCATGACCTTGAAAATTTTCTGCAGCTGCCAGAAGTTCCGGATGACAGGGACCATAATTTCATGATGTATCCGATAGTGGAGAAGACGGCCAATAAGCAGGAACTTGTTTATTTCCTGGAACAAAATCTCATTGAAACACGGGATATGATGCCTTTATTAAACCAGCCGGTATACATTAAATTGTTTGGCAAGATTGAAAATGATTTTCCTGCGGCTAAATGGTTGAGAAAAAATGGATTTTATATAGGATGCCACCAGTATTTTAAAAAAAGAGAACTTGATTTTATAGTAGACAAATTTCATGAATTCTATAAGAAAAGATGAAAACTAATTTCTGGCATGGCAAGAAAGTACTCATAACAGGCGGTCACGGTTTTCTCGGAAAACATGTTATTTCATGTCTCGGAAGGAAGGGAAAAACAGCAGAATTATTCGTTTTCCATAAAAGAGAATTTGACCTGAGAATAGAAAGCGATGTAAAAAAACTTTTCAGGCATTGCGGGAAAATTGATTTTGTCATACACCTGGCCGGAGACGTGGGCGGAATTGGCTACAACAGAAAGTTGCCGGGGGATGTTTTTTACAACAATTTAATGATGAACACACTGTTGATGGAATACTCGAAATTGAACGGGACGGGGAAATTTGTTGGAATAGGAACAGTCTGCTCCTACCCGAAACTCGCATCGATTCCGTTTAAAGAAGAAGATTTGTGGTCAGGCTATCCCGAGGAGACGAATGCTTCTTACGGACTGGCAAAGAAAATGATGCTTGTCCAGGGACAGGCGTACAGAAAACAATTTAATTTCAATGCAATACATCTTCTGATGATAAACCTTTACGGTCCTGGGGATAATTTCGATGTGGAAAATTCCCATGTTATTTCAGGTTTGATAAGAAAATTTGATGAGGCAAAGTTGAAGGGGTTTAAAGAAGTTACAGCTTGGGGAACAGGAAAAGCGACCAGAGAATTCCTATATGTTGAAGATGCGGCTGAAGCAATTATAGCTGCAGCGGAACGGTATGATAAGCCCGAACCTGTAAATATAGGTTCTGGAATTGAAATCTCAATCAGGGACCTTGCTGACTTGATAGCTGAACTCAGCGGGTTCAGTGGAAACATTAAATGGGATAGCTCCAAACCTGACGGACAGCCAAGAAGGCGTCTTGATGTATACAGTGCTGAACGTGAATTCGGATTCAGGGCAAAAACTTCCCTGGAAGAAGGCCTTGAAAAAACCATTGAATGGTACCGTAAAAAAAAGGGGGGGGAATGAAACCTAAAGTGGTAATTCTCTGCGGGGGGCGAGGTACGAGAATGAAGGAAGAAACCGAGTTCCGCCCTAAGCCGCTCGTGGAAGTGGGAGGCAAGCCGATTCTCTGGCATATAATGAAAATCTACGCTCATTTCGGATTTGATGATTTTGTCTTGTGCCTCGGCTACAAGGGGAATATGATAAAAGAATATTTCCTGAACTATGAAATTATGAACAGCGATTTTACCATGAAACTTGGAAGTAATAGTATCAAGGCTTACGATAAATCCCACGAGCAAAACTGGCAGATTACTTTTGCGGATACAGGAGAAAAAGCCCAGACGGGGACGAGGGTAAAAAGAATTGAGAAGTATATAGACGGGGATCTTTTCATGCTTACTTATGGAGACGGTGTGGCAGATATAGATATCAAAAAAGTGCTGGAATTTCACAAATCTCACGGTAAGATAGGTACTATTACAGGGGTGCATCCTTCTTCAAGATTTGGAGAACTGGTAATAAAAAAAGACCATGTGGTTGAATTTGGAGAAAAACCCCAGACGAAAGAAGGTTTTATCAATGGCGGCTTTTTTGTTTTCAATAAGGAATTTTTCAGTTACCTGAAAGACGATGACAACTGCTACATGGAAAAAGAACCCCTTGAAAACCTTGTAAGAGACAACGAATTGAAAGTTTATCTTCATAGAGGTTTCTGGCAGTGCATGGATACCCAGCGGGAACTTGATATCCTGAGCGGTTTGTGGGCTTCGGGCAGGTCGCCGTGGAAGGTCTGGAAATAACTTTGAGGAGGCAGAAATGTCAGAAGAGTTCTGGAAAAAGAAAAGAGTTTTGATCACCGGCTATGAAGGTTTTGTTGGATCCCATCTGACCGGCAGACTTCTTGCATTGGGAGCAGATGTTTGCGGAATGGATATTATAACCCGCCGCAAAAAAACTCTTTTGACCCTGAAAGAGCTTTCCCTGATTAACGTGAAGAAAGAAAGCTTAGAAAATTATAAAGCTCTTTATGGGATTATCAGGAAAAACAGGATTGAAATTGTTTTCCACCTTGCGGCAAAAGCTCTGGTGGGCGAATGTCTTAAAGATCCCCTTGATGCTTTTGCTTCCAATATCCAGGGAACGTGGAATGTCCTTGAAGCATGCCGGCAGTCAAATAACGTGAACTGTTTAATAGTTGCTTCCAGCGATAAAGCCTACGGAAAACAAAAATTGCCTTACAGGGAAAACATGCCTTTGCAAGGACAGCATCCTTACGATGCTTCAAAAAGCTGCGGGGATATTCTTGCGCAGATGTATTTTCATACCTACGGCCTGCCCGTTGCAGTTACTCGCTGCGGAAACATATACGGCCCGGGGGATTTTAATTTTTCCCGCATCGTGCCGGATGCCGTGAGATGCGCCCTTTTAAATAAACCGTTCATTATCAGGAGCGACGGGAAATTCACGCGCGACTATATCTTTGTGGAAGATATAGTTGACGGATATGTTATGCTTGCCGAAAAATTCCAGAAACTGGATCTTGCAGGTGAGGCATTCAATTTCAGTGATGAAAAACCCCTGTCTGTGATAGAACTGGTTGAAACTATTTATCAAATTGCCAAGAGGGAACCTGACTATAAGATATTAAATGAAGCAGAATGTGAAATTAAACACCAGTATCTGTCTTCCAGTAAAGCAAGAAAAATCCTCGGATGGAAACCGAGATACAACCTCATGGAAGGGTTAGAAAAAACCATTACTTGGTATAAAAAGAATTTTGAAAATTGCAAGGGGAAAAAGTGAGACTGACCGATTACGTTTGTAGATATCTTGTAGCTAAAAAAATTAAACATATTTTTATGGTTTCTGGAGGCGGTGCAATGTACCTGGTAGATTCTATCGGAAGGCATCCAAAATTAGAATATATTTGTCCACATCATGAGCAAGCTGCAGCAATTGCAGCAGAAGGGTATGCCAGGACTTCCGGCAAAATGGGTGTTGTTGTGATTACCAGCGGTCCCGGAGGAACTAACACTTTGACAGGAGTGATTGGACAGTGGCTTGATTCAATTCCGGTATTGTATTTATCAGGACAGGTAAAATTTGCGACAACAATAGCTTCTTGTCCCCATTTAGGATTGCGTCAGTTGGGTGACCAGGAAATTAATATTGTTGATATCGTTAAACCTGTAACAAAATATGCAACTATGATTGTCAATCCTGAAGAAATCAGATATCATTTGGAAAAAGCTGTTTACTTAGCAACTCACGGCAGACCAGGACCTGTTTGGTTGGATATCCCGTTGAATGTTCAATCTGCGCTGATTGATGAGTCGAAACTTGTTCGCTATGATTCCAAAGAAGATGAAATCAGGTCTGATAGTTTTCTGCCTCAACAAGTTTCTAAAATAATAGCCCGTTTGAGAAAGGCTGAACGTCCCGTTATTTTAGCCGGACACGGAATCAGACTTGCCGGTGCTGAAAAACTGTTCTTAAAATTAGTGAACCGTTTAAAAATTCCCATTTTAACAGCAATATGCGGGCATGACTTAATTGAGTCTTCTCACCCGTTTTTTTTAGGTAGGCCTGGAATTTGTGGTGACCGTGCCGGAAATTTTATAATACAAAACAGTGATTTTCTACTTGTTATAGGTGCCCGTCTTGGTATACGTCAAATTAGCTATAATTATGAGCTTTTTGCCCGTAAAGCTTACAAAGTAATGGTTGATATTGACAAAGTAGAATTAGAAAAACCTACATTAAATATAAATATGAAGGTTCATACTGATGCCCGCATTTTTATTCAAGAGATGCTTGGTCAATTAAAAGGCGAAAAAATTAAAGCTAAAAAATGGTGGCTTGGATGGTGTCGCGATAGGGGAAAAATGTTACCAAATATATTGGCAGAAAATTCCTCTAATCAAAAATATGTCAATTCCTATTTATTTGCAGACGTTTTATTTAAACTTCTGAGTCAGGATTGGATAGTAGTAACTGGTAATGGTACTGCCTATACCGGTACATACCAGATTATGCATATAAAAAAAGGAGTCAGAGTTTTTACCAACCAAGGATGTGCTGCCATGGGATATGACCTTCCGGCAGCAATTGGAGCATCTGTTGCCAAAAATAAAGGTTCGGTGGTACTCATTACTGGAGATGGAAGCATCCAGATGAATATTCAGGAATTGCAGACAATTGCAGCTAACAGATTTCCAATAAAGATATTTGTTTTGAACAACAAAGGATATCTTTCTATTCGGACAACTCAGGATACATATTTTAAAAGTAGGTATTTTGGCTCATGCCCCGAAGGTGGAGTTTCTTGTGCGGATATTTTACGCGTAGCCAAAGCTTACCGTATCAAAGCTGTAAGAATAGAAACGGAGAAAAATCTCAAAGGGAAAATTAATAAAGTTCTAAATTATATAGGACCTGTTGTTTGTGAAATTATGATGGATCCCAAACAAACCTTATTTCCGAAATTGTCATCTGAAGTCAGAGCAGATGGACAGATTATTTCAAAACCTCTTGAGGATATGTATCCTTTCCTGCCGAGGAAAAATTTTAGAAAAAATATGATAATTCCGGAATGGAAGGGGGAGTAATTATATAATTGAAAGATAAAATAAATAAGTCTGATTATGAAAAAAATATAAACAGGATTAAAAAATTAGAGATGGAGATAATAGATCCCATGAAGGGTTTACCTGAGGATGTGTTTCTTCTTATAAGTCAGTTTACACCTTTAATTAATGTGGATCTATTGATAAAGGATAAATATCATAGAACACTGCTTACCTGGCGTGAAGATGATTTTTGTGGTACTGGCTGGCATATCCCTGGAGGTATTATCAGATTTAAAGAAAACATTGCAGATCGAATTAATGCTGTAGCCAGATTTGAGCTGGGATGTGAAGTTGAATTTATTCCCATACCACTGGCAGTTAATCAGATTATTCATCCAGATAGAGAAATAAGGGGACATTTTATATCCTTATTATACA
>DAOQVZ010000100.1:8124-9642 GCA_035341815.1 bacterium | reverse complement strand
CCTTTTTACCGGCCAGCTTGCCCTCAGCGGGCTCTCGTACACCCCGATTTTTTCAAAGGGCACAGGGTCGGCTCCCGTTATTCCGAACACAGGGGAACCCGGCCTCAGCCTGAAATCCATTCCTTTCTTGTCCATGAATAAAGGATTTTTTGCTTCCCAGTTATTCCTTATGGTATTCTTTGCCGGCTGCAACACGCCTGTCAGGAAAGGAGTTCCAATGCTGATATTTCTTTCTATGCAATTGTTCTCAATCCTGCCCAGCGGCAGAGTATCTTCAAGTATTTTTGCCAGCTGCGGGTACCTGTTGCTCCACGGGGGTTGTTTGCCCCGGGAGAGTTTCAGCCTTTCCGCCCATGGGGGAAGCGAGGTGTCAATCTTGGTGGCGTCAAGAATCCATGACCTGTCGTGCATGGTTATTCCCGCGTTATTATCCACGAAGAAATTGTTCTCTATTCGGTTATCGGGTCCGTGTGCGAACATTGACCTTTCCGTACACATGTAAAATATATTTCCCAGCTTTGTTACTCCTCCGTTGAGCGCATCAACGTATATTCCCGTGACCTGGTGGGTTTTTATGGGAGAAGACTGTTCCGTCAGGTGGTGCAGGAAGTTATATCTCAGCACATTGCCCCTGTTCAGTAGGTACCTGGGTTCTCCGTATGTGTATATTGCCCCGCCGTCCCTGCCCTCGTTCATGACGTCGTATATCTCGTTGTATTCCATGATATTGTCATTGCCGTCAAACATCATGCATATGTAGGGTCCGTCATGAAGAAGGTTGCTGCGAATCCTGTTGCTGGTTCCCGAAAGGGAAATACCCATTCCTCCTCCGCCTCCGAAGCTGAACCTGTTATACCTGTATATGTGGTTATTCTCTATGATATGTCCGCCGGGAAGAAGAATGGCATCTGCCTTCGTCCTGTCCCATCCTTCGCCCCTGAGCCGGATGCCGCCTTCTCCTGTCTCGTATATATCGCATCCCGTTATGATATTATTCCAGCCTCCTTCCACGACAATTCCAAGGTCTCCCGTATTTCTTATTATGCTGCCTGCAACAAGATTATTGCTGCCCCCGTTTATTTCCAGCCCGTTTCTTCGCGTAACTTCAATGGTCAGATTAAAAAGTATGGTGTTGGACGACTCGTTCAGGTTTATAATGGGGCTGTCAAGAGTGGATGCTATTATTTCACTTCCCTCAATCCTGCCTGGCGGATAAAAATAAAGTTTTCCCGCCTCCCTGTCCACGTAAAACTCTCCCGGTGTGGAGAGTTCACCCAGTATATTATAGAAATAATAAGGGGTATCGTTTTTCACGGGCATATTGTAGGAAGGGTAGGTGGGGTGGTGCCTCCTGTCCTGGTCAAGTGATACCGCCTTCTTTTCCGTGTCGATGGAAGAAACACTGGCGTGTATCCTGTCCCATTCCCAGAGGAAGTAACCGACCGCCCATATATCCTTTTCTTCCTTCCACCTTTCCGGCCTGTCGTAATTGTATTTGAACCGTCCTTTATGAACGGC
>DAOQVZ010000100.1:0-8024 GCA_035341815.1 bacterium | reverse complement strand
GGCAAGAGGTTTGAAATTTGTCAGCTGTTTGCCTCCTATGAGTCGCACTTCTTCCCCGGGAAAACTCCTGTAAACCATGGGGGAACCTTCAGTTCCTGAATCTTCCTTTTCAAAAGAAATGCTTTCCGGCAGAAAGTATTTGCCGCCCCTCATGTAGACAGCGATTCCGCCTGGAGGCAAGCCTTTTGCCTTGATTTTGCGTACTTCTTCCTGCGCCCTTTTTATCGTGGCAAAAGGGCTCTCCTTTGTCCCGCTGTTATTGTCGCTTCCGCTTGGAGAAACATATATGGCGTATCTCGGGCTGTTTATCCTTTCAACAAGTTTCTCCTGCATGCTTTTTTCTTTTGTGCCGTCTGCCAGTCCGTCTATTGATTCCAGCCGTTCGGCAATATCCGCGCGGTAACTTTCGTGGGGAAAAATCGAGGATTCCTGCTCTGCCAGAAGTTTTTCGTACAGGGCTCTTGCCTGTTTGTATTTCTGCTCCGCCCTGTAAGTGTCGGCTGAAAACAGTTTCGCTTTGAACACATGGCTGTCCAGGGCTTCCCTGGTTTTCAATACCTGCCCGTATAAGCCCCTTGCTCTTCCGTAATCTCTCTGTTCCGAATAAACCTCTGCCTGCCTGAATAATCCGTAGATGCGGTAGTAAGGGGTCAGTCCCGGGATAGAAAAAATTGAACGGTAGGCGCTGTGTGCGTTCCTGTAATCCTTTTCAAGCCGGTATAATTCAGCGATATTGAATAATGAGAGCTCCTTCAGATAGTCATTTTCTGAAAGCTTCCTTATTTTTTCATATTCTTTCCTGGCATTCTCATATCTGCCCTGTTTCACGAGATCGTCTATCAGTGGGAATATATTTTCCGTCTTTTTCCACGTTGCTTCTATTTTTTCCGTGCGTTCTGTTTCCTCTATGCGGGCGAGAATGAGATTCTTTTCCCCTGTCGTTTCAACAATGGCCAGAGCTTCGTTGAATTCTTCGATGGCTCCCCTGTAATTTCCCTGTGAAAGTTTCAGCCTGCCTCTTCCTTCATGGCGCGCGCATTCGGCATTATTCCAGGTTCCCGTTTTTATGTGAACTATGGAGGGATAGTCAAAATATGCGCCCGTATTACTGGCAAGTACGACTATCACCGCATCGGCAGGATTTTTGCCCTTGACAAACCTTTCCTCGTCTTCAACCAGTCCGGGTATTTTTATCGTGCCTGTAACTTCTGTCCATTGAGGTGGTGCTTTTTGAGAAAATCCCGTAATGGTACCGCTGTACCTTAAAGTTCCGCCTTCCTGGAAAGAGTAAGTATATAACATACAGGATACTTCATTTCCTTCGGGGTCTCTGGCGTAAAAACTGATTTCAAGCTCGTCCCCTGCGGAAACGCTGAACTGTTCGCTCATAAGGTGCCCCCTGACAAAAGCGTATGTGTCTCCTTCATGGGCGCCTGAATCGGCAAGGACCTTATATTCCATCTCTATGCCCTTCGGCGTACCGCGGTTCAAACTCCACCCATTGGGGAAATAGGAAGGGTTTGGCAATGTCCATCCCGTGGAAAATGAAAAGAAAGAAAGCATCAATACCAGCAGCCCTGTTTTTATATTCATAATGTTTCTCCTTTACCCTTTACCCTGAACTCTCCCTTGCATATCTCTCAATGTGAGGGGTCATTGATTTATTTTTTTAATCCGCAGATGCTTATAATAGTGTATAACCTCCGTCAAGGACCATATCCTGCCCCACCATGAAGTCTGACCCGGAAGATGCGAGATATAATACAGCACTTGCAATATCCTCAACATTTGCCGTTTTTCCCAGCGGCGCTTTCCTGAGAAAGATAGGGGGAACGTCGGGAAACAGGTCAGGAGTCATTGTGACGCCGGGGCTTATGCTGTTTACCCGGATTCCGTGAGGAGCCCATTCAACGGCAAGACACCTGGTAAGATGTATAACGCCCGCTTTTGATATGCTGTAAACCGCCTGGAATTTAGGCCACACAATATGGCCGCATATTGAGGCTATATTTATTATTTTCCCGTACCTGTTCGGCATCATGGCTTTTGCCTCGGCCTGGGCGCAGAAAAACAGCCCGCGCAGGTTCACTCCCATGGTTTTATCCCATATTTCAGCGGATATGTCAACGCTGTCCTTTATGGGAGGCGATACGCCGGCGTTATTCACGGCTATATCGAGCTTTCCGAATTCTGATACAACCTTTTCCACTGCCCTGTTTATGTCTTCAATGGCACTTACATCCGCTTCTATTGCAATCGATTTATGTCCTGATTTTCCTATTTCGTCCGCTGTCCGGTTCGCCTTGTCCATGTCTATATCAATAACTGCAATATTGGCGCCCGCTTCCGCAAGGGTAAGGGCAAATGCTTTTCCCAGACCCTGTCCCGACCCGGTCACCATCGCATTCTTACCCTTGAGTGAAAACCTTCCTTTCATATCCATTTTTCATCTCCTCCAAAAAAGGGGACAGGCTACTTTTTACAGATAAATGTAATCTGACTTTTGCAGTTTTGATAAAAATCGACAGCACTTTTTTAGGCAGATGAATAAAAAAGTAGCCTGTCCCCTTTTTCTATGTGGAACAAGAAACCGCGAGGGATCCTTTGCTCGGTATGTTCCCTTCCAATATCCAGTTTCCGGCTCCTTTGACGATTTTCGCCTGCCCGCCTTTTACTGAAAAACCAACTTTTTTAGGTTTTTGCGAGAGAAGTATCCTGAACTTACCCTTGTATGCAAGCTGCAGGCTGAGTTTTTTCTTTTCCAGAAAGGCATCCTCTATTTTCACGTCTGCATCCAGTACCTGCGGTACGCCGTTTTTTTCACTGACTGAAAACAATATACTGCCTCGGGGTTGAAGGGTAATATTTTTGTAATCACGCAGAGAAGATGTTTTCAATGTCCATATATCCGTTGCCGTATATTCACCTTCAGGCAGTCCGAGTTTTGCAGAATCCACGCAGAAATTTTTAACCGAATCTGAAAGGTTGAAAACAGCCACTGTCCTGACAGGCAGATGCGGATTATTTTGTGTAAGGCTGAAATGGGCTCCGTGGAAATACCACCTGTCGGGAGGCCTGTGGGTTTTGCGGTAGTCGTATCCGCAGAAGAATACGTCCTGCCCGTTATTCAGACAGCAAAAGGCCTTCTTAACAAGTCTGTATCTCGGGTGCCTGCAGTTTTTGTGGAGCCATCCTCCCGTCTCAAGAATAGATCTTGAAATTATGCAGTAGTTGAGCCACAGCATGTATTCCCTGTCTTTCAGCTTCCTGAGTATTCCTATGGCATCGCTGTTGGGTATGAACAGGTCTCCGCACCGGAGTGCGAAACATGCGGCTCCCCAGAGCATGTTTGTTTCAACGTTATCCCAGTTTCCCTCGTTGATGTCTATTCCGTACCTGTAATTGTTGAAAAGCTCTCCGAGAAAGGGGTTTCCCATTACTATGTCGCAGCCTGTCTGCATATAGCCCCACGGGGGAAGCCTCTTTCTCATCTCCTGCATCCACCAGCTTCTCAGTTCGTATCCGCTTCTGTCCTTTCGTGAAAAAAGAGGCCGGCTGTCCTCAAAGGAATAGCTCCAGAGGTCATGTTTCACTCCTTCAAATCCGTAGTCTGTTATCAGCCTGTCAAGGGCCTTTTCCATGTAGCTTCTAACCTCGGGAACGCTTATGTCAAGTATGCGCGGCCCCTTTTCCGAGGGGAACCTGTCGTAGAGCCATTCAGGATGTTCTTTTGCAAGGAGCGTTGTTCTCTCTATCATGTTTGCAATCCAGATGGCTGGTTTCATTCCGGTCAGTTTGACCCTGTCTGTAAATCTTTTCATCCCTTCCGGGAATTTCTTCGGGTCAATATCTTTTTCCCCTTCATAGGGCACGCTCATTCCTCCCTTGAAATCTCCGGTTTTGCCGTATCCCCAGTCTATGTAAATCCATTCCACCGCGGGAAGGTTTTTCCTGGCGAATTCCGCTGTCTTCAGTATCCTTTTCTGGTCTATATCCTGAACAGGTCCGTCGTTGGATGAGCCCCACATGACCGAATGGCGGTTTGTACCGGTTCTGCCCCGGCTGACCGGCAGGTGCTTTCTCAATTCTTCGAGGTATCCGGCGAAGATTCTGCCTATATCCCCTGTTTCAGCCGTTGTTCCGAGGTACCATGTGTCGCCGTCCAGGGTTTCCCCGGGAAGGAAATTCCTGTAATCGATTCCCTTGAGAGAAGAGAATATTTCCCATACAACTTTGCCGTTTTCGTGGCGGAAAGTGTAATTGTGGTAGAAAACCTTCTGGCTGAGACTCCCGTGGGCCAGTCCCTTTTCCGAGTTGTGATTGGACAGCAGTGCCGCGGGAAACGGCTGGTACGGCGAGGCTCCTATCCTTTCGCACGTGATTGCCGGGTCGTAGTATCCCGTTTCTTCAAGAAGGCAGTCCCATTCGCTCTTTTTGACAAGCTCCGGGGTGAGTTTTAAATCTACCGGCATGGCCATCATCTTGTATATGCGGGGGTTTTCTACATGGTAGTAATAATCTTTTTCCGGAGGGCGCCCATTGCCGAAACCAATGCCTTTCAGTACGAGAGCCGTTTCTTTCAGGTGGAGTGTTTTTCCCGAAACGTTCCTGATGCTGCGGCTCCACGCGCTTTTGCCTGCATCCCAGGAAAACCGCACGGTTTCTTCCAGCCCGCTACCATAAAAATTATATATGACGCCCCTTTTTGTCTTCCTGTTTATTTCAACATGGGTGCGTTCAGGGCAAAGGTTTTCCGATTCCATCCTGATGGAAAACTCCGCCGAAATATCCCTGCAACCCGTTATTTCTGTAAGAATGGCGTTAACTTTTTTCATTTCACTCCCTGTTGTTATCCATGCTTTTTCAGCGCGGCACCATCTTTTTGACCGTTGCGGCCACGTCTTCTGCCGAAGGAATGCACGCATCTTCCAAAATCGGAGAAAAAGGTATGGGAACGTTTAATCCCCCCAGCACTTTTGGCGCGGCGTCAAGATAGTCAAACGCCTTTTCTGTCGCCTGCCTTATTATTTCCGCCCCGAAACCGCATCTTTCAGGGGCTTCGTGCAGGACAAGCAGCCTTCCCGTTTTTTTCAGGGAACCTACTATTGTTTCAATATCAAGAGGAACAAGCGTTCTCGGGTCCAAAACCTCCATTTCTATTTCCGCAGAAAGCATTTCTGCCGCCTCAAGAGCTTTCGGCACCATGTTGGAAAGAGCCACAACGGTGATATCTTTCCCCCTTCTTTTAATATCTGCCTGGCCCAGGGGTATGAGGTATTCCTCCCGGGGAACCGGCCCTTTTTTGAAATAAAGAATCCTGTTTTCAATGAAGATAACTGGGCTGTCATCCCTTATGCTTGTCTTTAAAAGGCCTTTAACGTCGTAAGGAGTGGCGGGCATTACAACTTTCAGCCCCGGGGTATGGACAAACCATGCCTCCAGGCTCTGGCTGTGCTGGGCGGCTTCCCTTGTTCCTATGCCGTAAGGTGCCCTGATAACCAGGGGAGCTTTTATCTTGCTGCCCGACATGAAAGATACTTTGGCCGCCTGGTTTATCACCTGGTCCATTGCCGTGGTGATAAAATCAAGGTACATGATTTCCGCCACGGGTCTCAATCCTGTAATTGCCGCTCCCACCGCCAGCCCCGTGAACCCGGATTCCGAAATGGGAGCATCTCTTACCCTCTCCGGCCCGAATTTTTCAAAAAGTCCTGCTGTGGCCCTGAATGCTCCTCCTGCACAGCTTACTTCTTCCCCTATGACAAAAACTCCCGGATCATTCTCCATTTCTTCCATTAATGCTTCATTAACGGCTTCTACGTACTTTATTTCTCTCATTTCAAATTTTCCTTTACCCCGAACTCTTCTTTGCTACACTTTCAAGGTGAGGGGTTATGATTCACCTCTTTTAATTTCTTTGCCCCGCTTGTCCCGGGCTTTTCCGGGGCTTACCCCGAACTCTTCTTTGCTACACTTTCAAGGTGAGGGGTTTACAGAGCAATCGAGAATCGAAAATTGAAATTTGATTGAGGTTTATTCTCGGTTGCGGTCTATTTTCCACTTTCGATTTTCAAGTATTTTTAACTTCATTTACCCCGTTTACCCCGGGCATTTCCGGGGCTTAACCCATTTAACGGTTCATCGCCTCTTCCTTGAACTTCTCTCTGTCTGGCAGAGGGCTTGACAGGGCAAATTTTTCAGCCTGTTTTATTTCTTCTGCAACCTCTTCTCTTATCTTTTCGAAATCATGCGTACCGGCAATGTTTTCTTTCAGCATCTCTTTTTCCACGAGCTTTATGGGGTCCCTTTCCTTCCATCTCTCTATTTCTTCTTTTTTTCTCATGTCTCCGGCCACCATGCAGTGGGGGTCTATGCGGTAGGTTTTGCATTCGAGAAGAGCAGGACCCTCTCCATTTCTCGCCCTTTCCACGGCTTTCCCTGCCGCTGCGTATACATCGGATAGACTGTTGCCATCGAGGGCCTCGCCGGGCATTCCGTACCCTGAAGCTCTCTGTGCAACGTCTTTAACACAGACGGTTTCCGAAACCGGAGTGTTTACAGCGTAACAGTTGTTTTCGCACACGAAAATAACGGGCAGTTTCCACAGTGATGCAAGATTCAGCGATTCGTGGAAAGTTCCCTGGCTTGCAGCCCCGTCCCCGAAGTAACAGACCGAGACCTGCTTTGTTTTCAGGTATTTTGCGCGGTAAGCGGCACCCGTGGCAAGGGGCAGTCCCGCTCCAACAATGCCGTTGCCTCCCATGAAATTTATATCCCTGTCAAACAGGTGCATGGACCCGCCTCTTCCCGATGAACATCCTGTTTCTTTCCCCATCAGTTCGGCCATCATTTTTTGAATGTTCCCGCCTTTGGCTATGAAATGTCCGTGGCCCCGGTGGGTGCTGAAAACGTAATCATCTTTGTTTAACCGCATGGAAACACCTGCCGCGATAGCTTCCTCTCCTATGTACGTGTGCAGGGCGCCCATGAAACTTCCCGCAAGAAGATTTTCTTTATACATCTTTTTTGCATGTTCTTCAAACATCCTTATCCGGTACATTGTTTTCAGAGCTTCAAGCATCATCTCTTTTCCCATGTGATTATGTCTCCTAACTAACCGCTGAAAAGCCAGCCGAAGTTATAAGCGGGGTCTTCCTTCCCGAAGGCAAGAAGGGATTTTTCAAGGGTTTTATAATCTGCCCACCTGTTCATGTATCCTTTAAAATTTCCCCTTCCTTCTTCCCTGTAATTCACCCACCTGACTATGTTGAACCTGTACCTGCTGTTTTTGTAATGAATGCAGTCGTAAGGTATCCTGAAAAAGGCAACCCATGCATCATCCTGCCTGTGAACGGAAGCGTGCCATCCTGGTCCGTTTTTCGCGTAATCAACATGGGTAAGTTTTCCTGAACTTGTTTCACCTGTTGAATTAAGGAAGAAAGAACATCTCGGGAAAAGCCTTTTCGTTTCAATCTGCAGTTCCACGGTTTCGCTGCATATAAAGTTTTCGTTTTGTTCTTTTTGCAGTCCTTTCATATCCGGCGTCTGGCACCTGACGATGAAATATATTGCCTCATCATCAAATGCGGCTTTCCACGTTGTACTGTGTTTTACTGTAAAATCGCTTTTCTCGGGCAGGAAGGCCAGGGTTTTCTTGTCAAAAAAGTACCAGAAAGGCAGACTTTCTTCATGTATTCTATTCCAGGCTTTATCCAGCCCTGTTTTGACAGGCTTTGCAGTAAACCTGCATTTGTACAGAGGCGCATCAGGTTTTTCACCCGTATATTCGGGGAATAGCATATGCCCTTTTTTTATCTCCGACTCCACATAAGGGAAGTCTTCTTTTAAAACTTTTTCAAGCCATCTCATGCGCCATGAAATTTTCTCCGGGAAATATTTGTAACCTTCGGCCTCCGCGTGGAAACCGAGGCGCGGGTCTTTTTGTGCAAGTTTCAGCAGCTGCCTGTCTATTTCAAGTTCTGCAATAACCAATTTTTTTATTTCGGCAAGCATGCGCATTCGAT
>DAOQVZ010000099.1:0-9724 GCA_035341815.1 bacterium | reverse complement strand
AAGAAAAAGCCTTTCATCTGCATATTAAGGAAGAGGTAGATACGTCTTTCACTCCGGATATTTCTAAAACAAACCCGTTATGTTGCCCTCTTTATCTATATCTATCAAGGTTCCGGCAGGCACGGCAGGCAAGCCGGGCATCGTCCTCATGTCTCCGCAAAGAGGATATAAAAAACCTGCTCCTGCTGAAATCCTTACATCCCTTACGGGAAGAGTAAAACCCTGCGGCCTTCCCTTGAGCGAGGGGTCATGTGAAAGCGAAAGGTGGGTCTTCGCCATGCATAACGGCAGGTGTCCGAATCCCCAGCCAGTATAGGTCTTTATTTTCTCTTCGGCTATGGCCGAATATTCAACCCTTGAAGCTCCGTATACCTTGAGGGCAATCGTTTCTATCTTCTTCTTTATTTCCCAGTCATCGGGATAAAGGAACCTGAAATTTTTCTCTTTCCCGCAATTTTCGACCACTTTTTCAGCAAGGTCGATTCCGCCCTCCCCTCCTTTTTCCCAGACCTCGCTCACGGAAACATCGTCGGCTCCGGAATTGAGGGCCGTTTCTTTCAGCACCTCTATTTCTTTCTCAGTATCCGTATGGAACCTGTTTATCGCGACAACCACGGGAATACCGAAAAGTTTCGCATTTTCTATATGCTTGGCAAGGTTGCAGCTTCCTTCTTTCAGGGCGGTTATATTTTCCTCTACAAGCCCCTTGCTGAGGGGTTTGCCCGGTACGACTCTGAATTTACCGCTGTGCATCTTTAATGCCCTTACGGTTGCCACAATGACAACACAGTCCGGCTTGAGACCGCTGTACCTGCACTTTATATCCATGAATTTTTCCATTCCGCAGTCAGCCCCGAAACCGCTCTCTGTAACGACGTATTCCGCCAGCTTGAGGGCAATCCTGTCAGATATTATGGAACTGTTGCCGTGGGCTATATTTGCAAAGGGACCCGCATGGACAAAAACGGGGGTATGCTCGAGAGTCTGCATGAGGGTCGGCTTGACAGTATCTTTCATGAGAACCGCCATGGCGCCTGCCGCCTTCAAATCTTCCGCCGTAACAAATCCTCTATCCCTGTTGCGCGCGACTATAATCCTGCCGAGCCTTTCCCTTAAATCGGCAAGGTTTTCGGCAAGCGCCAGGATAGCCATCACCTCCGATGCGACCGTGATGTCAAACCCCGTCTCTCTCGGTATCCCGTTATCACTGCCTCCGAGACCTACCACGATATTCCTCAGCGCCCTGTCCGAAACATCCACCACCCTCTGCCAGTTCACTGACAAGGGGTCTATTCCAAGAAGATTTTTCTTGTATATGGAATTATCGATAAAAGCCGCCAGAAGGTTATGGGCCAGTCCGACAGCATGAACGTCACCCGTCAGGTGAAGGTTGAAATCCTCCATGGGAATCACCTGGGAATAACCTCCGCCTGCCGCCCCTCCCTTGATGCCGAAAACGGGACCCAGGGAAGGCTGCCTGATGCAGGTAAAAACTCTTTTGCCAAGCTTCCCGAGAGCCTGTGAAAGCCCTATAGTTGTAACGGTTTTCCCTTCGCCGAGCGGTGTGGGCGTGATAGCCGTCACGTCTATGTACCTGCCGTTTTGCCTGTTGCCGAGCCTTGGCAGAAGTTCGAGCGAAACCTTCGCCTTATGCCTTCCGTAAAGTTCAAGATAATCTTCTTCTATACCGGCATTACCGGCTATTTCAGCTATATGCTTTATTTCCGCCTTCTGCGCAATCTCAAGGTCTTTCAGCATACCTGCACCTCCATTTAATTAATTAACTTTTAAGAAAAGTCTTTCTCAATTTCGGCGCAAAATTCTCGACAAATATATCGTCGCCGATAGCAATGTGTTCATTGATGAAATAATTCAATTCATCCAGCCAGTTTTCAAGTTCTTTTTTCTTCTTTCCCTTCAGTTTCTTTTTTAACATTAGGCCGTAGAATTCTTCCGCCCTGCCGTAGATTTCAACATATTCAAGAAGGGAGTATATTCTCTCTATACGCCAGCGGTTAAGAGCGTTTCCCGAAGATTTAAGGGCTTTTTCGCACAGGCTTCGGCAGTATTCCAGGTCTTCCCCGCGAAATATCGGGTTGAGGCAATAGACGGGAGAAGGTCCTATGTGCTCCCTGTCGGCAGACCTCATGCGTTCCTCCCACCTAAGAATGAGCTTCTCCATGAACGGCGCTGCGGGAGCCCCGAAAAACTTCTCCGAATAATCGGAGATAAACTTTTCAAAACTGGCTGTCTTTTCCCTCAAAAGATGGCTTACGGCAAGATAGTTCAATCCGTAAACCCCTATGTGACCGGTAGCTGATTGAATATGGGTACCGCCTATCCCCTTTTTTTTAAGCCACTGCCATTCCTCGAAAAGATTTTTTACAACGGGCCAGGGAAGGGAACGCCAGGAGTTCATCCCCATTTCATATGTATACAGGTAAAAAGATTCGGCAGGTATGACTTTCAGCCATTCGTTTATAATTTCCGCATACTGGCTGTTTATGTCGCAGGAACTCTCTGTCAGCACATGCTTTGAACAGCGACCGTAGATAGCCAGGCATATTCTTATGTTGGGATGTATCTCCATCCCTACCGGAGGGTCGGCCAGATCTATGTAAGAGAGGACGCTCAGCTTCACCTTCGGGTATACCTGCGCCAGCTTCCCCGCCACAGAGTTTGCCAGGTGAAGATATTTTCGCATCTTTCCCCTGTCTCCCCTTTTGCCTTTTGGATAAAGCTTTTCCCGGCATGTCTCTTTTCTGTCCTGTTCTGTTACGAGGGACCGGCAGGCTTCGCACTGGCAGTCGGGAGCCCAGCCGTCGTCAGGCCAAAAGGAAACAATATCGGCTTCAGGATTTTTTCGGACAATCTCTATTATATTCCGGGAAAGGATATCCGCAAGGTCTTCATTCGAGAAACACCAGCAGAGTTGCCTGTCAAAAACCAGCCCGGTCGGGCTTTTTTTCTCGCCCTGTATCCTTTTGCCGTCAATCAAAGGGTAAAACTCGGGACACTCCCTGTAAAACTTTTCGTGGTCTTCATATCCTTTATCTCCCAGAAGCCTCCAGAACAGGTGGTGGCCGTAAGCAAGTTTCATTCCCCTTTTTGCCAGGGCAGGCACAAGCCATGAACGGACATTGTCAAACGTGGTCCCTTCCTTAAGGTGCATCAGAAGGTGTGAAAACCCGTTTTTTGCCATCCAGTCAACCCTTTGCAAAAGAGCTTTCTCATCCTCGGCCGTGCTTGCCTGCATACCCCGGTACCAGCAGGCGGGATTATCTATAACATCGATTTCCCCGTGGTTCATCAGTTCCCGGCGCGGAACAGTTTCCCCCCTTTCGCCGTAATCCAGGAATGCGCACCCATAAAACCTTTTCAGATATTCATATGTTCCGAATACAACACCCCCGGGTTCCCGTGACACGATGTAAAGATTGCCTTTAGCGGATTTGATGTGGTATCCGTCGTATTTCAAACCCCTGTACAATTCCCCGGGAATAAACTTCTTGCTTGCAGGATGGGAGATATCGGCTATGACTATCGCCCTGCCCTTCAATTCTTTCAGCCCCCTTCGTATAAGTAAATCGGCGCCTGTTATTTTCTTAATGTAACATGCCAGTTCCTGCGCGGCGAATAATTCCGCCTCTCCCGCCCATAAAGGTATATTTATGCTTTGAAATCCCATGCTTTCCATTTGATTGCCTCCATATACGGATTATTTTGCGAACCTTATAAACCCGGCGTTTTCAAGACGCCAGAAGGAACTTCCCGTGGCTACCCACGCAAAAAGGCCGCTTCTCTTGTTAGTGCCGATGTTAAAAGCAAGCCTGTCCGCGTCGGCAGGATTGATGCCCATCTCAGAAAGAGGTATCTTCATCTCGCAGGACCATTCCACATTTTCGCTGTTTAAGACGGTTGCCCTGTATTCTATCATTTCTTCAAGTTTCTTTACCTGCCGGTAAGGCATTCCGAATTTGTTGATTACCGTTATTTTGCCTTCTGAATTTCCCGATATTATATATATCGGACCGGTTGACATATCGTCGCTCCACCAGCCGCGGCTGTGAGTACCCATCTGGCTTTCCATATCTACCTCCAAAAAAGGATTCTTAAAATCCTTCTTCAGAGGAGTCATTGCCTCGGTAAAAGGGTCGGGCTCATGGTACACCCCGACATAAAGGTATTTTTCGTCGTATTGAAGCCACGCATAACTTCTTGGCCCTTTCTGCTTTTCTCCGGTATAGTACTGTTCTATAACCATTGATTTGCTCCTGTCCAGCCCTGCCCATTCTTCCTTTTCAAGACGTCCGTCTATGACAATAGCAGATTTTCTGCGCATTATGTCATATTCAAGAGCCTTGCTCACCCTTCCGAGAGGCGCCATCTGTGTTTGGGAAAGCTCCGCAAGGGGCGTCCAGCCGGGCTTATAATACCTGCCTATATCATTTCTTGTCCTTTTGATGGGCCAGCTTGCGCGCAGGCGGTCTTCATACACCCCTATATTATTCATGCTCAACGGTTCACAGCCTGTCAGCCCGTAAACCGGAGAGCCAGGCCTTATGTCGAAATTCATATTATCCCTGTCAAGAAACAGAAGGTTTTCACCGTCCCAGTTATTCCTGACGGGATTATCCTCTTTCACTATGCCTCCCATAGCTATAAAAGGGCCGCCCGTATTGATATTGCGTTCAACAACGGTATCCTTTGTCCTCATGGGAGTTTTATCCATAAGGGCAACTGCCAGTTGGGGAAACCTATAGTTCCATGGCGGCTGTTTATAATTAATACTTTTAAGTTTAGCCACCCATTCCGATATATTTCCCATTAACGGCTCTCCTTCCGAACTGATGAAAAAATCCATTCCCCTTTCCCCAAGAGATATTCCCCAGCGCTCGGCATCAACAAAGATGTTATTGACAAGGTGCATATCAGGGTGGGAACAGGATATGCCGTTGGGAAACCTGTAAAAGATGTTGTTCTCTATCACCATGCCGCCGTTTCTTCCGTCAACATGTATGCAGTTGAGTCCCGCAGAAAGGTTTGGAGAAAAATGATAGCTTATATGGTGTATGAAATTATTCCTTATGACAGTCCCCCTGTTCATCCACCTCCAGCCGTTATGTGCACCGTAAACATACATGGCTCCCAGTTCCCTGCCCTCGTGCACGACATCGTGAAGCTCGTTGAATTCTATCACGTGGTCCATTGCGTTAAAATAGAGCCCCTGCATGGGGCTGTCGTGAATGACATTATGGGAAACGCGCTGGCCGCAGCCGTCAATACTTATTCCCTGCCTGTATCCCTGGTCAAACCTGTTGAAGCTGTAAATATGGTTATTCTCAGCCAGGTGCCTTGAAGGTATCAGCTTTACCCTGTCTCCTCCGTCAAGGGAGATGCCTCCGGCTCCCACGTCATGAATGTCGCAGCCTGCGATTGCATGTTCCCATCCTCCGTTTACAATTACTCCCCACTGCCCCGTATTTTTTATTACACTGCCCGCTATGAGATTATTCCTTCCGTTTTTTATCTCTATGCCGTTTCTCTGCGTACATTCAAAAGTCATGCCTGAAAAGACAACGTTTGAAACACCGTCCATTACCAGAAGTGGAGCGTCGAGGGTTGAAACGATTATCTCGCCGGTTTCAGGATTATCCGGCGGATAAAAGTAGAGTCTGCCCGTATCCCTGTCAAGATACCACTCCCCGGGAGAGTCAAGTTCGGAAAGAAGGTTATAGGCGTAATAAGGCATATTGACGCCCACCGCCGTCTTTTCACCCCGCGCGCCGGGAAGGAGGGATATCGTCTTTTTTTGAGTATCTATGGATTCAAGTTTAACATGGTCCTTTGAGAATACCATGTACCAGAATCCGTGGAGCCACACATCTTTTTCTTCCAGCCACCTTTCCGGCCTGTTGTCGGAATATACGAAACTACCCAGCTGGTAAGGCCCCCTGCCGCACATCTCGCCGTCCTTTTTTGTTATTCCGGCCACCCTTGCATGTCCTTCATTGGGCCAGCGGGCCAGGCGCATGGGCTTGCCGTCAAAAAAGAGTTCCATCCCGTGAGGCATCGATTCTCCCGTCCCTTTATTGGCTGCAAGATTACCATACTCCGTTATACCTGCTTCCTTAAGGTCGGACACCCATATCTTTCCTCTCGATTCATCGGGCAGGCGACTCAAGATTCCGGTATCTGACAGGGGCTTGAAGTTTGTAATCTGCCTGCCTCCTATGATACGCACCTCTTCGCCAGGATAACTCCTGTATACCACGGGAGAATTATCATCTTTGCCTGAATCCTCAATGCCGAAAGAGAGGCTCTCGGAAATAAAATATTTTCCGCCTCTAAGGAATACGGAAACCCCGCCTTTGGTTTTAAGTCTTCCTGCCTCTTCCCGGGCCCTTTTCATGGTGGCAAAAGGTTTCTCTTTCGTACCGGGATTATTGTCATTTCCCTCCGGGGATACGTAAAGGGATTGTTCGGAACTGTTGAGAAGCTCGTGCCTCTTCTGCCGGCAGCTTTTCTCTTCGGACCCGTCGGCCAGGCCTTCTATCCCTTCCAGCCTGTCCCTCAACTCCAGCCTGTGCCCTTCATGCGGATAGGCCGAAGATTCCTCTTCTTTCAGAAGCCGTTCATATATGTTTCTCGCCCGGGAATGATTCCTTTCCATCCTGTACATATCGGCCGTTTTCAACCGTGCCTTGAACAGGTGCTCCTCAAGCGCACCCGACATTTTTGTTACAGCTTCGTAAAGTCTTCTTCCATTGCTGTAATCCTTCTGCTCAAGATATACTTCCGCCTGCCGGAACATGCAATAGATGCGGTAATAATCCGTCAGTTTATTAAGTTTCATTATCTCGTTGTAGGTCTTATGCGCACCTGCATAATCTTTCTCCATGCGGTAGCTTTCCGCCATATTAAAGAGTGCAAGCTCCATGCCGTAGCTGGGCAGGCCTTTCAGCTTTTCATATTCCGCCCGGGCAGACTTATAATCGCCTGTTTTGATAAAGGCATCGGCTTTTGAGAAAACCTCCTTTTCCGACACCCCGAGAAGCCCGCGGCCCAATTTCTCTATATCCTTTGCACTCAAAACCCTGTTATATATGACCGCTTCGTCTACATCAAGGATAACCGAGCCGCCGCTCCTGAAGCCTATCCGGAAAGGGGCGTTTGACGGCACATACTCTCCTGAATGCAGGCTGGAAGCAGCAAGGACGCCGTCAACGTAAAGCCTCATCTCCCTGCCGTCCCAGGTTGCGGCAGCATGGTGCCAGACATTGTCGGAATACATTTTATCGCTCCTGGCCCTGACATTGTTCCTTTCTATCCCGATATCAAAGGAGAGGTATGCAGGCGAATACTCGGTTATAAGCCTCCAGCCCGCACCCCAACCCGCAGGCGCGGAGATAAGATAAGCACCCTTACCCGCCCGCGGGAAAATGCTTCCAGGTCCGTTTTTCCGGAACCATATCTCCACGGTAAACTCCTTATCCTTTATATTTGAAGGCGGACCCTGGTACCACCCCCTGTCCAGCCTGACAGCTTTCTTCTCCGGCCACCTTCCTTCTATCACCTGGAGGTCGTCAAATACTTCCCCCGTATTGGCGTCCTTGAAAGGCACAAATTTCAGGTCGGCGCCGTCTCTTCCCAGGTCCTTCACCACACTCTTGCTGTCAGCCACATCTTCAAACGTGTAATACCTTTCTACGCTCTTATCCTGCCTGAGAGCATCCCTTCTTTTCAACCACTCTTTATACCCTTCACTCTCAGCACACAGGCAGATTGCGCCAATCATTATAAGAGTAATTGCATACTTTATCCGCCTCATTGTAATCCCCTTTCCACGAAGGACCGTCCTTCGTGATTACGCGAGTTCCAACACATCGGGAATGTACCTGTCCCAGCCGAGAGGCATAAGATGGATGCCTGAACAGATATCCTTCATTCCTTTTATAAGTTCAGAAGCAATCTGAATGCTAACCTTCGGCCTCTCTTTCTTGTCAGCCGAGGCCATCATCTTTATGTAATTTTCAGGTACGCTCACACCAGCCACGTTATCATTCATGAATTTAGCCATTCCCGCCGACTTGAGCAAGACTATGCCCCCGAGTACGGGAACATTGTATTTTGAAGCTTCCTTCATAAAACTCTCAAAAGATTTCACATCATAAACCGCCTGGGTCTGAAAAAATTTTGCTCCGGCTTCAATCTTCTTTTCCATCTTGATAAGCTGAAGCTCGAGAGGCTGGTAACCCGGACTCACAACCGCCCCGAGGAAAAAATCAGGCACTCCGTCAAGTTCGTTGCCGACCATGTCTTTGCCTTCCATCAGCCCTTTTGCCGCCTTCAAGAGGGAAACTGAATCAAGGTCAAAGACAGGCTTTGCCTGCGGGTGGTCGCCGAGAACGGTATGATCGCCCGTCAGGGCAAGAACGTTCCTTATTCCCAGAACAGACGCGCTCAGAAGGTCCGACTGAAGGGCAAGGCGGTTCCTGTCCCTGCAGGTTGCCTGGAAAACGGGTTCCATCCCCCTGTCAACGAGCAGGCGGCATGTTGCAAGAGAGCCGAGCCGCATGACCGAGCTCTGTATATCGGTGACATTGAAAGCATCTACCTTATCCCTCAGCTTTTCCGCCTCTTCAATATGCGGCATAATATTCGTTCCCTTGGGCGGACCGACTTCGCTTGTAATGACAAATTTCCCGCTATTAAGTTTTTCTTCAAGGTTCATATGTAAATCTCCGTTTTTCTCTAAAAATGTAAAAATGGGGACAGGCTACTTTATTCGGCTTTACACGGGGCGTAAGAAACACTCGGAGCCAGATCCCCTCACACTCGGACATGTAAACAAGAAGGTTCGACCGTGTATGGTATCCTTATTTTATGAATTTTATGAAACCCGCATTTTCAAGAGCGCCTATGGTGGTGCCCGTACCGACCCAGGCAAACCAGCCGGCCCTTTTCCAGACTCCGGCATTAAACGCCAGACGCTCAGCCTCCGCGGGATTAATGCCGATATCTTCCAACGGTATCCTGATTTCGGAAGTCCATCTGAGATTCTCCCTGTCTTCCATAAACACTTTATAGTCAATGCCGGATTCAATCTTTTTAACCAGACTGTCAGGCATGTGAAACCTGTTTATTACCTCAATCCTGCCGTCGCCGTAAAAGTAAAACCTGTAGATGGGACCGGTAGGCATGTCATCAAGCCACCAGCCCCTGCTGTTTGTCCCCGGCTGGCCTTCAATGCTGATTTCAAAAACGGGGATATGCTCTCTCAAGCTCGGAAGCATGCCTTCAGCCATGGGTTCCTTTTCATGCATTGTTGCCGCGTAAAGATATTTATCGTCATACAGGAACCATGCATAACTCCCCGCACCCTCTTTCACAACTCCCTTCCTGGGGTCCTGCTCCATTTTTATGGCCTTTTTTATATCGGCGCCCATCCACTCCGCTTTTTCAATCTTCCCGTCAATGGCAATCGGGGACGTCCTGCGGGGAATATCGTATTCAAGGGCCTTGCTTATCCTTACGGAAACCTGGCTTCTTGAAGCTCCGCCTCCTGTAGCATTGCCGGCCCTGTAATATTTTCCTATATCCTCTTTTGTCCTCTTTATCGGCCAGCTTGCGCGCAATTGGTCACTGTAAACGCCTATATTGCCCGTTGCAAAAGGTGCGCATCCCGTCAGTCCAAATACGGCAGAGCCGGGCACAATCCTGA
>DAOQVZ010000098.1:0-9887 GCA_035341815.1 bacterium | reverse complement strand
GAATACATCTTCAAGGCAAGCCCGAGCTGTTTCAGGTTGGAAATACAGACAGACCTTCTCGCCTGTTCCCTTGCCCTTGCCAGAGCGGGCAGCAACATAGCCGCCAGGATGGCGATAATCGCTATAACTACCAACAGCTCTATAAGGGTGAAACCTTTTTTTGTAGTTTTCATTTTTTTCACCTCCTTTTTCATTTTTTCTATTTGTCAAAAGAATTGCATTTTTTATTACACCTACATTATAACACGATATTTTTTTTTGTCAAGTTTTTTTTAACTCAGCAGAAGCGGACTCCGGTAAGAAGTCCGCTTCTATAATGAATAATTACTTGACAGCTTTCTTCAGTTCGCTTCCCGCTCTGAATACCGGAACCTTCTTTGCTGCAATCTTTATCTCTGCACCGGTTCTCGGATTTCTTCCTTTTCTTGCTTTTCTCTTTGCCACTGCAAAAGTCCCGAAACCTACGAGAGTGACTGCATTGCCTTTTTTCAAAGACGCCTTGACGGAATCGAGCACTGTATCAACTGCTGCCGTTGCTTCTTTTTTTGTCGTGACAACCTTGCTTACGGCTGCTATAAGATCGGCTTTGTTCATTGTTTTATCACCTCCTCTCTTAATTTTACTATATAATATAAACCTTCTACAAAATTTGTCAAGAAAATTTTGAAATTTATCAAGGCTTCCCGCAGTTTAGTAAAAACAATATTTACGTATCCGCAAGATTGATTTGCCATCCTGAAAAATATGTGATAGTATTAGAACGTTGAAAAGAAGGGTTTTTAAAGGTATTATCAAAACAGGGGAAAAGAATAAATTAATGGATAGGATAAGAGATTTTTTTAAGACTCTGGAAAACAGGAAAGCTCTTTTTATCTGGATATGCGCAGCCGTTATTTTATTATCTCTTCTAAGGTTTTCTTTATGGGCGACAAGGAAGAGCAGGGCTACAGGTCCCCGTGCATACATGAAACAACTTCACAGCAGCAGCCCCCAGGAGAAAAAATACGCATTATATACGCTCGGACAGACAGGCGTTAAATCCGCAATTCCCGAAATAGAACAGATAGTAAAAGAAGAACCGGATGTTGAGATAAAGAGGGTCGCTGCATGGAGTCTCGGGACTCTTGACAAGGAGAAACTTATCGCTGTTCTTGATTCCCCTCAGAAGGAAGTAAAATACATAGTTATGGAGACTCTCATGAAGCTTGATAAGAAAAATATCGGGTTTCTCGTGGAAAGGTTTCCAGGTGAAGATGCGGAAACAAAACAGAAGATTCTGTCTTACATGGAATCTGCCGGGCCTTCGGTTTTCCATGAAGAGCTTATAAGGATCGCTGAGAAAAATGACGAAGACAGGGATGTGCGTAAGAGATGTCTTGAAATGCTGAAAACAATAGATATAAGCGATATAGAAAACAGGCTGTGGAATCTTTATTACAATGATGCGGATGAAGAGATAAAAAAGATTGCTTACGATGTGATACAGGGCAAAAACAGGAAATAGAAATAAAAACTCCGCGCAAAACGCGCGGCGGTTAAATGGATTGGATAAAGTTGCAGTCTCTCGCGAGAAATAGGCAGCAGAGAGAGTCTGAGATAAAGGAGGTGAAAAAGCATAATGGAAAAATCAAGGTCTGGTTTCACCCTGATAGAGCTTCTCGTTGTTATTGCAATTATTTCAATGCTGGCAGGGCAGTTGTTGCCTTCTCTGTCCGTGGCAAGGGAAAAAGGAAGGCAGGCCAACTGTATAAACAACCTGAAGCAATTCAGCATTGCCATTGAACTGTATTACCAGGATTACAAGGATTATCCTCCGTGGATGTCTACCCTGCATCCTTCTTACATGTCATCGCTCGATGTGTACAAATGTCTCACTGACCTTTATGCCGGAGCGAGGGGGCACGGACATGTGACTTTCCCTGAAACAAACGATATCCCGCCTCCCAATATTCCCGGAGCTGGATATGCGCCGCCATATGTGGCAGACATAGAAGGGTTTAATTACAGGAATCCGGACGTGGAGGCTTGCAGCTACTTCTATGAATTTAACTACAACAGGTGCAGTTGGTTTCATTCTTCGCATGATGAAACTGACATAGCACAGGCAGACTCAGATAGCAACGGGACGGTTACATGGAAAGAAGCCAAAATGTGGCAGATGAGCAATGAAAACCATGGAGGCAAGGTTCCAATTGTAAGGTGTTTTTGGCATTACAATAATCACGGGCAGAAAGTGTTAAATCTTTCTTCCATGAATTACAACGTTTTTACCAGCGGGCCTGAGTGGGAATCAACATCCTACTGACCGTAACCATAGAACCGTTTTTCCGATTCCTTCTTCAAAGCTCCGTGCAGGCTTCCAGCCGGCGGTTTTTTTTAATTTTTCGCAGGAGAGACAGCTTCTCTTGACTTCGCCTTTTTTTGCTTCTGCGTATATCTTATCCGTATTTGAGCAGGTTGCCTTCTTGATACTGTCAAAGACTGAATTGATATCTGTTTCAATGCCAGTTCCCACGTTGAAAACGCCTTCAATGCCCCTTCCCATGGCTTTAATGCTGGCTTCGACAACATCTTCCACATATACAAAATCTCTTGTCTGCTTACCGTCTCCGTATATGACGGGGCGCTCCCTATTAAGCATTTTCTGTGTAAAGATGGCTACTACTCCGGCTTCTGAATGTGCGTTCTGGCGGGGACCGTACACATTTCCAAACCGCAGGGCAGCGAAATCAATTTCGTTGAGGGAAGAATAATAAAAAAGGTATTTTTCAACCGCGAGTTTTGATATGCCGTAAGGACATAAAGGAAAAGGCTCTACGGTTTCGGGAGTCGGAAGTCGAACAGTGTCTCCGTAGATGGCGCCTCCGGTGGAGGCAAAGACTACTTTTTTTTTGCCCGGCGTTTCCATGAAATTTCTCAGTATGTTCACCGAGCCGTTTATATTGATATCAGTGTCAAGGAAAGGGTCTTCTTCCGATTTCCTGACATTTATCTGGGCCGCCAGGTGAAAAAGGACCTCCGGTCTTTCCTTCTTGAAAACATTGCCGATTTTCCTGTCCCTGATATCGAGCTGGTAAAACCGGACTTCCGGATTGAGGTTGCGGATATTGCCTGTTGAAAGATTGTCTATGACCGAAACAGCGTGCCCCATGCCTATCAATCTGTCTGCAATGTGGCTGCCTATGAACCCGCATCCTCCAGTGATAAGAATATTCATTTTAGTCAGTCCGCCAATTCGACATCTTTCAGCCATCCGTAGTTCTGTTTGTACCATTCTATGGTTTCCATCACGCCTTTTTCAAGGCATGTTTCCGGCTGCCATCCGAGAAGTTTTTTTGCCTTGTCTATATCAGCCCATGTTGCGTATATATCGGTTTTCTGGAATTTCTTGTACACAATGCGGGCTTTTTTCCCGAGGTATTTTTCAATAAGGGATATGAGTTCGTTCAGGCTGTTTGTCTGGTTGCCTCCCAGGTTTACGGTGTTGAATCCTTTCAGCCGGGGTGCCCTTATTGTTCCCTCTGCAATGTCGTCGACATAGGTGAAATTCCTGCTCTGTGTGCCGTTTCCGTAAACGGTTATTTCTTTTTCCTCGTCTATGAGTTTTATGAACTTGAATATGCTCATATCCGGTCTTCCGGCGGGTCCGTAGACAGTGAAATACCTGAAAACCGTGATATCCATATCGTAAAGGTAATGGTACGTATAGCATGTAACCTCTGCCGATTTTTTTGAGGCGGCGTAAGGAGAGATGGGCCTGTTGACCGGAAGGCTTTCGGAGAAAGGCATTTCTTCCCCTGCATACACGGAAGATGTTGATGCCAGGACGAATTTTTTTATCCCGCAATTTTTTGCCGCTTCAAGCATATTCAGCGTGCCCGTGAGGTTTGCCCTGAAATATATGAAAGGGTCGTCCATGCTTGCCCTCACTCCCGCTCTTGCCGCAAGGTTGATAATAATCGAAGGCATGAATGACCGGACTATATCGGCAGTCCCGGGTTCTGATATGTCCTGCTTCAGAAACCTGAAGTTTTTTTGCCCCTCAAGCTGTTGAAGCCGGTATTGTTTCAGACGGATATCGTAGGCATTGTTCATTTCGTCAAGTCCGAATACAAAATATCCTTTTTCCAGGAGTTTCTCGGCCACCTTGCTTGCTATGAAGCCGCAGCAGCCGGTCAATAATATTTTTTCCATAAGTTCTCCGTTCAAGAAACCTCAATTTTGGAATCAAAGATTTTTATAGGTTCTTTTGTTTTATTTTTTTGGACTTTTCGCTTTTTTCCTGCTCTTTGAATCTATTCCTGAGCAAATATCAAGTTGGGTAATAAGGGAAGCAAAGAAGCCTGCAGTGTAAGGCAGAACTCGCTCGTCTATTGAAAAGTTGCTGCTGTGATTGTCTCCGAATTTGTTTCCTATACCTGCAAATATGTAACAGGAAGGTTTTTTCCTTGAGAAGAAGGCAAAATCTTCGCCTCCCATTATCGGATGATAATCAGCGATGTTGCGCGGAGACAGTATTTTAAGGGAAGCTTTTTCTACCGCCCCGGAAAAATAATTATCATTGATGCACGATGGAACGTACTTGTCGTATTTGAAATGGGATTTGCATCCAAAAATGCGGCATACTTCTTCTGCCTTTGCCTTTATAAGCCCCTTGATGTTTTCCTGTACGGAATCTTCAAGGGTTCTCACCGTTCCTTTAAGCAAGACTTCATCCGGTATTACATTATAGGCGGTTCCACCCGAGATGCCGCACACGGAAAGAACGCCTGATTTTATAGGGTCAAGGTTTCTGCTGATTATCGTCTGGAGACATGTTACAAGGTATGATGAACAGGCTATAGTATCGTCAGCCAGGTGGGGCGACGCTCCGTGCCCCCCCCTTCCTGTGACTCTTATGGAAAAAAAATCTGCATTTGCCATTACAGGGCCTTTTCCTATCCACATTTTGAAAAGGGGAAGGGTGGGGAAAAAATGGAACCCCAGCATGTAATCCAGGTCGTCAAGGACTCCTTCTTTTATCATCATAGCGGCGCCTCCCGGAGGCCTTTCTTCGCTGGGTTGAAAGATGAATTTGACGTTAAACCTGAGGTTCTTTTCATATTTTTTAAGGACCTTTGCAACCCCGAGTACCACGGCCATATGCCCGTCGTGTCCGCAGGCGTGCATAATTCCTTTATTCCCCGAAGCGAAAGGAAGCCCTGTTTTTTCCTCGACGGGCAGGGCGTCCATGTCCGCCCTCAAGCCGATTGTTATTTCTCCGGCGCCTTTGAGGAATGCCGTTACGCCTGTTTTTGACATTTTTTCGTACGGTATTGAGTTTTCCCGCAGGAAAGAGCAGATTTTTTCCGATGTCCTGTATTCTTCAAAACCAAGTTCAGGATTCCGATGGAAACATCTCCTCAAAGAAATAATCTCTTCGCTTATCTTGTTGATTTCCTTGTTCATATCGCCTGAAAGTTTATACATGGTCTCTCTCCGTGAGCATGTCAAAAAAGAAGTTCTTTGGGCATTATATTGTCAAGCCCGAGTATTGCATGGGGGTCAAAGATTTTTTTAATCTGCGCCATATCCTTTAATCCCTCTTGTCCGTACATGACACCCAGCCACTTGTGTTTTATCTTGCCTATTCCATGTTCTGCGGCAACCGTTCCGCCTAAAGACAGGGCTTTTCTGACACATTGTTCATACAGTTCGAGAGCCCTCGTTTTCTCCTTTGCATCGCAGGGGAAAATATTGAAATGAAGGTGGTTTTCCCCGATATGTCCGAAAAGTATTGTATGGATGGGCTCTTCTTTCATAATCTTTCTGTAGAAGTAAAAAAGGCTGCTGAAATTCTTTTCCGGCACAGCTATGTCCATTGCCACTTTGACAATTCCCAGTTTCTTGAAATATGCATTTATGTTTTCAGGAAGCCTGTGCCTGAAATCAATAAGCCTTTCATAATTTTTGAGGTCTTCGCCCATCAAGGTATCGATAGCTTTGTATTGTTCGGCAATCTCTGCCAGTTTTTCCATCTCTTCAGTGGCAGAAGCGGCTTCTATGTAAAGGGCACATGTGTCATCCGGGATTTCAGGATAATCTTTCTTGAGGAATTTCAGACTTCCCCTTTCAAAAAATTCCAGGCTGTAAACTTCCTTAAGATGCTCTTTGACAGTTTTTACAATCAGGGGAATTTGCTCTTCGTCTGGGAAAAAAATGATAATGATAAATCTTTTTGGCAGGGAATCTATCAGGGATACTCCGACTTCTGTTATAATTCCGAGCGTTCCCTCCGAACCGATAAGGAGGTCTATTCCGTCCATGGATTCCCGGGAAAAATATCCGGCAGAACATTTTATGCGGGGGGTGCGGTAAGACGGCATGGGAACTTTAAGGTTGCCGTAATCAATTAAACCATTTTTCTCAAATACCGTGCCTCTTTCAATATCCAGGGTTTCACCGGTTGTCAGTATCATTCGCAGCCTGTTAACGTACTTTCTTGTAGGCCCGAACCTGTAACTGTATTCGCCCGAAGCGTTTGTGGCGGCGTTTCCACCTATGAAGGCAGTTCTTTCTGTCGGGAATGGAGGGTAAAAAAGCTTGAGAGGTTCCAGCTCCCTGAGAAAGTCCTTGATAACAACTCCGGATTGGAGAGAAGCTGTTTTTTTATCTTTTTCAATCCTTATGATTTTTCCGAACCTTTCCATGGAAACGACAGCTCCGCTTTTGGGGACTCTGCCCCCTACCGTGCCTGTACCGCCTCCGGATACGGTGAGAGGAGTCTTCCTTGCTGCACATTCCAGAACCATTTTTTTAATATCATCCTCGTTTTCTGGAATATATGCTTTTTCTGCATTCCCTTCCCTGAAATTTGATGCATCTTCAAGGTATGAAATTATTTCTTCTTTCTTCGTTTTTACCAGGACCATTTTCCGTTCCTTTATTGCAGAGCTTGATTGTCTGCACCTTATGCTTTTACCCCTGCAAGTATTATTCCATTCTCTTCGCAGAGAGAAACTGTTTTTTCCTTATCAAGGAGAATTGTTTTCCCCGCTTCTATTGCCAGTATTGCTGCTCCGGAGTCTGCCATTGCCTTTACGGTTTGCGGGCCCACGGCAGGAATGTCGAACCTTTCATCCTTGCCTCTGCCTGCCATTTTTATGACTGAAAAATCCCTGCAGTATTCCCCTGCCCTTTTTATCATTGAATCCGTGCCTTCAATTCCTTCAATTGCAATGACCATGCCGTTTTTCACTGCTGCTGCCTGTCCCGTTCTGAAGCTCATGATACTGCCCAGAAGAGATATGCCTGTTTTTACATCGGCAAGATGCTGTTTGTCAGGCTGCTTTTCGGTATAGACAATCTCCCTGGCAAGTATCTCTTTCAACAACGGGGTAAGAGGCAAGACTTTTATGCCTTCTTTTTCGAGCATTGCGGCAATCCCCGCCATCAGATTTTCGCCTTTCCACGTGCTTTCCCTTTCCAGAAAAAGCTTTCCGGATGCCTGCATGTCTTTCCCGAAGAGTCTTGACGCAGGTATCCGGCCAATTATGGCAAGACGTCGGACATCCGCTTCTTTCAGCGCCGCAATTATGCCGGAGATGTCTCCGAAATGGAAAATCCTGCTTTCTGCAAAGGGAATTTCCTCGAAAGAAAAAGGAAAAACGTCATTACTTTTTTCAAGAACTCTGTAAACGTATTCAGAGAGAGCGTCTTTGCTTACAAACAATCCTGTTTTTCCCTTCTTCGCATCATTATCCATAATTCCTGTCCATGGCGGTTTCTTTTTTGATATATTTGGAAGGTTTTTATTTGGCTATTCCCCTCTGGGCCTCTCTTATAAACTCGACGAGAGAAAGAACCTCGTCATTTTTCCCCATGCCCTCTATTTTCGAAAGGGCTTCCGAGACATTAAGGCCTGAACGGAACAAGTACCTGTAAGCTGTTTCTATCTGTAAGATTTGTTCAGAAGAAAAATTTCTTCTTTTAAGGCCTGTTTTGTTCACGCCAAAAGGAATGGCAGGATGTCCGTCAGCCATTACAAACGGTATTATATCTTTTGTTACTTTCGAGCATCCTCCTATGATGGAATGTTTGCCTATCCTGCAGAACTGGTGGATGCCGGCAAGTCCTCCGATTATGGCAAAATCTTCCACTATGACATGTCCCGCAAGGGTTCCGGCATTGGCTATGATGACATTATTGCCAATGATGCAATTATGGGCTATGTGAACATAAGCCATAAGGAGGTTCCTGTTTCCTATGACGGTGCTTTCACCCCCCGATGTGCCGGAATTTATCGTAACATACTCGCGTACCGTGTTGTCTTCCCCTATCCTTATGAATGTCTTTTCGCCCTTGTATTTCAAATCCTGCGTGATACTGCCTATTACAGCGCCTGTGAAAATCCTGCACCCTGCTCCTATTTCCGTGCATCCCTGGATATTGACGGAAGAGCCTATTTCGCATCCCTTGTGAATCGTGACATCATCTCCTACAATGGAAAAAGGACCTATCTGCACGTCGTCAGCTATTTTTGCTTTATCGGAAATAATTGCTGCAGGATGTATGTTAGGCATTTAAAATATTTCAGGGTTTCGGATTTGGCGTTCGGTATTCTCCGTTATCAGGCATCTATTATGGTGCACATGAACGATGCTTCCGTGGCAAGTTTTCCGTCTACGAATGTTCTGCCCTGGAGCTGGCCTATCTTGCTCTTGAGTTTTACGACTTCAACTTCCAGAGTCAGCTGGTCTCCGGGGCTTATCGCTTTCCTGAATTTCACATTGTCTATGCTCATAAAGTAAGCAAGTTTGCCCTTGTTTTCTTCCTTGCTGAGCATCAGGACTCCTCCCACCTGCGCCATGGCTTCCACTATCAACACGCCGGGCATGACGGGCTTGTTTGGAAAATGTCCTTCGAAAAACCATTCGTTCATTGTGACGTTTTTTATACCTATGGCTTTATTTTCTGTCAAATCAACTATTTTGTCCACAAGAAGGAAAGGGAATCTGTGTGGAATTATATCCTCTATGTCTTCCACCGTAAGGATATTGCTTCTTCTCACAGAGGGAGAAGGAGAGCCGACGCCTCCGAGTTTTTCTTTCTTATACTGGTCCTTGATTTTTTTGATAAGCCTCGTATTGAGGGCATGTCCGCTTCTAATCCCTATAATATGGGCGCATACGTAGTTGACAAGTATGGCGAGGTCTCCTATCAAATCGCTGATTTTATGCCTGACAGGTTCGTCGTCAAACCGGAATTCATTATCTATAACGCCTTTCTTGTCGTCTATTACAAGGGTGTTTTTGTAATCAGACCCTTTTCCCAGTCCCATTTTTTTCAACGTGTCCACTTCTTCTTTGAGGCAGAAAGTTCTGGCGGGAGCAAGATTTTTCTCGTATGTTTCGGGGGTTATTGTATAGGAAGCATACTGTGATTTCAATGATGTTTCGGGGTAATCGAGAGTATATGATATTTTAAGTGAATCGTTGGGCAAGGCTATTATGTGGGAACCGTTGTTTGAAATAAATATGGGTTCCTTGACATATATTATGTCTTTTTCCTCTTCCAGTGTTTTTATCCCCGCTTTTCTGAAAATCTCTATGAATGGTTTTGCACTCCCGTCCAGGCCGGGACATTCGCTTCCTTCCATTTCAATAAAAACGTTGTCTATTTCCATTGCGTAAAGAGCGGAAAGAAGATGTTCTATGGTGTGAATCTGGAAAGTAGAGTTGCCTATGGAAGTCCGTCTTGGAAATTTTGCGTTATCAAGCAGGTTCTCTATCCCCGCTTTTACCGGTTGTGCATCGGGAATGTCTTTTCTGAAAAAAATAATCCCCGTATTAGCCGGGGCAGGCTTAAAAACCATACTGCTTGTTTCTCCCGTATGAAGTCCGACTCAC
>DAOQVZ010000097.1:0-9950 GCA_035341815.1 bacterium | reverse complement strand
CAGGATTGGCATTTATCAGCTTCCTGGTGAAGAGGAACTTGAAAAAAGCCTTGAGGCTTGCCACTTTTCTTGCCACGGTGCTGTCTGCCAGCTTCCGTTCTCTCAAGCAGGATAAGAATCCCATGAAGACCTGGTAGTCGACATCGGCCAATGACAGAATTTTTATATTATGAAGGTATGAGAAAAAACTGAGGATATCCATGCGGTATGCTGCCACCGTGTTGCCGGAATAATTTTTCTGGTGAGCAAGATAATCAAGGAACTTGTTGAGAGTGTCTTCCATGCCGTTTAGTCTATCATGCCCTTGGTTGACGGCAGACCCTGCCCTTCTTTCTTTATGGCCTCTTTCAAGGCAAGTCCGAGAGATTTGAATATGGCTTCGTTTACGTGGTGAAGGTTGTCTCCGTAGAGGAGGTTGACATGCAGGGTAATTCCGCAGTGTACAGCGAAACCCCTCAGGAATTCCTTGGCATCTTCTGTTTCGAAGCTACCTTCCCTTCCCTTCACGAAAGGAACGTTAAAAACAAGGAATGGTCTTCCTGAGATATCGAGAGAGGTGTGTACAAGAGTTTCGTCCATTGGAAGAGAAGCAAAGCCGAACCTTCTGATTCCTTTCTTGTCTCCGAGCGCTTTTTTCAATGCCTGTCCCAGGCAGATGCCCGTATCTTCTACAAGATGGTGTGTATCCACGTGGAGGTCGCCTTTTGCCTTTATTTCAATGTCCATGCCTGAAAAACGCGAAAAGAGTTCCAGCATGTGGTCGAGAAAGCCCTCTCCCGTGGCAATGCTGCAAATGCCTTTTCCGTCAAGGTTAATTTCAATCTCAATTTCTGTCTCTCTTGTTTTCCTCTCTATTATTGATTTTCTTTTCATAGCTCTATTTTACCACAATGGGCCCAATGTCAAAAGAAAATGTTGTGATATAATGTAATATTGCGGGGAGGCATTTATGATGTGCCAAACGGGAGACAGGCAATGGAAGAAGAAAAGATAATAGAATACGTGAAAAGCAAGATAAGGATAAAAAACAGGGATGTTCTTGTCGGCCCCGGGGACGATACGGCCGTCCTGAAATATGATTCCAGGCGCTATCTTCTTCTTACCACGGATACGATAGTTGAGAATATACATTTCAGAAGGAATGAAGCAACCCTTTTCCAGATAGGCAAAAAGGCCATGGCTGTTAACCTCAGCGATATTGCCGCAATGGGAGGCATTCCCCTTTATGCCCTTGTATCCGTGGGTCTGCCTGAAGGCTCGCAGAATATTATCGCCCCTCTTCTCAGGGGAATGGAGAAGATGGCGGTTTCATACAAATTTGATATTGTTGGAGGCAACCTGAGCAGGGCTCCCTTTCTTTTTATAGACATTTCCATGGCCGGACTGGTTGAAAAAAAATACCTTAAACTCAGAAGCGGCGCCGGAAAAGGCGATGGCATCTATGTTACAGGAAAACTCGGAGGTTCGATTATGGGCAAACACCTCGATATAAAGCCCAGGATTGAGGAGAGCAGGGAAATTATCAGTAGGTTTCCCGTAACATCGATGATGGATATTTCTGACGGAATATCTTCCGACTTAACGAGACTTGCAAAGGCAAGCGGGAAAGGTTTCAGTCTGTCCCTTGATAAAATTCCCTTGTCTGAAGAGGCAGTCAGGATGAGCGGTTCACGTGAGGAAGCCATAGGTCATGCCTTGAACGACGGAGAGGATTACGAACTCCTTTTCACCGTTCCTGCATCTTCCGGGAATAAAATGGCGCGCCGGGTAGGTAAAGTTTCGGTTACCTGCATAGGTGAAATAACGGAAGAAAAAAGGTATTTGGGGATTTATGGAAATAAAACTGTAGAAATAAAACCTTCCGGGTTTTCCCACTTCTGATTCTCTATCTGCGTTTTCTATTATCTGATGTCCGGAATATGGCGGTTATTTCAAGATTTCCTTCAAGAAACTGCCCGTGTGGGATTTCCTGCAGTTCGCAATCTGTCTCGGGGTTCCTTCGGCAACAATCTCTCCTCCCTTGTCTCCTCCTTCGGGGCCGAGGTCTATTATGTGGTCCGCCGATTTTATCATATCGGGGTTGTGTTCTATGACAAGCACCGTTGAACCCGTGTCTACAAGGTTATTGAGCACATTGAGAAGTTTCGCTATGTCGGCGGTGTGCAGACCAACCGTAGGCTCGTCGAGTATGTAGAGCGTATTTTCGTTTCCTTTCCTTGAAAGTTCTGTTGCAAGTTTCACCCGCTGGGCTTCCCCGCCCGAAAGGGTTGTCGCCGACTGGCCGAGTTCAATGTATCCGAGCCCCACGTCGTTGAGAGTCTGCAGCTTATTTTTTATGGAAGGATGCGCCTTGAAGAATACCAGGGCGTCTTCTATCTTCATTTCCAGGACTTCGGATATGTTTTTCCCCTTGTAAGTAATCTCAAGAGTTTCCCTGTTATACCTTTTGCCCTTGCAGACATCGCACGGCACATAGACGTCCGGCAGGAAATGCATCTCTATCTTTTTTATCCCGTCTCCCATGCAGGTTTCGCATCTGCCTCCCTTGACATTGAAGCTGAACCTTCCCTGTTTGTACCCCCTTATGCGGGATTCTTCGGTGTTGGCGAAAATCTGCCTTATGAAAGTAAAGGCATTGGTATAAGTTGCGGGATTTGACCTCGGTGTCCTGCCTATGGGAGACTGGTCTATGACCACGGATTTCTTTATGTTCTCAACCCCCATTATGGCATCGTGTTCGCCCGGTTCTTCCCTTGATTTGTAGAGAATTTTTTTAAGCCCCTTGTAAAGGATATCCTCCACGAGGCTGCTCTTGCCGGAACCCGAGACGCCCGTTATGCAGACAAACATGCCCAGGGGTATTCTGACGCTTATATTTTTAAGATTGTTGTGTTTCGCCCCCAGGATATGGAGGTATCTGCCGTTGCCCTTCCTTTTTTTCCCCGGGATGGGTATCCTTAGCTTTTGGGAAAGATATTGTCCTGTTATTGAAGCGGGATTCTGCAGTATCTCGCCGACGGTTCCTTCCGCCACGATTTCCCCTCCGTGTTTTCCGGCTCCGGGTCCCAGGTCCACCACATAATCGGCGTTCCTGATTGTCTCCTCGTCATGTTCAACAACCACTACCGTGTTCCCTATATCACGGAGCTGTTTCAGGGTGTTTATCAGTTGTATGTTGTCTCTCTGGTGAAGGCCTATCGTGGGCTCGTCAAGTATATATATGACCCCTACCAGTCCCGAACCTATCTGGGTGGCGAGTTTTATTCTTTCTGCTTCTCCACCGGACAGTGTGTGGGTCATCCTGTTGAGGGTAAGATAATTGAGCCCCACTTCTTCCATGAATGTGAGGCGGCTGATTATTTCTTTGAGAATCTGTTTTGCTATAATACGTTCCGTATCTTTCAGTTTCATGGTGCCGAAAAATATCTTTGCGGCCTTGACGCTCATTGCGGTTATTTCCATTATGGATTTACCGGCAACCCTGACGCTGAGCGATTCCTGTTTCAACCTTCCCCCTTTGCACAGGGGACAGGATACCTCCCTTATGTATTTCTGGATTTCTTCTCTGCGGTACTGGCTTTCCGTCTGATGAAAGAGCCGTTCAAGGTTGGGGATGATGCCTTCAAAACCGTATTCTTCGGAACCGTAAAGAATGGCGGACATCTCTTCTTTTGTCAGGTCGCAAGGCCTGCTGTCTATACTCTTGTTGAGTTTCCTGAGAATATCCCTCAATAGTCCCCTGTAATACAAAAAGAGTCCCCTGCCACCCGCTTCCTGCCAGGGTTTCACTGCGCCGTTCCTGAAGGTTATTTCCCTGTCAGGAATAACAAGGTCCGGGGCAACCTTCATGAGAAAACCCAGTCCCTTGCACTCGGGACAGGCGCCGTAAGGGCTGTTGAAAGAGAACATTCTCGGGGTCAGTTCTTCAAAACCCTTCCCGCACTTGCCGCAGGCGTAATTCTCGTTGTACAGGGTGTCCTTGCCTCCAGATTCCGCTATCAGCAATCCTTTTCCCACTTTGAGGGCCATCTCTACGCTTTCTGCTATTCTGCTTCTATCCTCTTCTGAAGGGGAAAATTTGTCTATCAGAACGTCTATGTTATGCATCTTGTACCTGCCGAGTTTTATCTTTTCATTCACATCATAATATATCCCGTCAACCCTGACCATCAGGAACCCGCTCTTTTGTATCTGGGCCAGTATTTTGGTATATTCGCCTTTTTTGCCTCTTATGACGGGGGCAAGTATACTGAGCATTTTATTGTTGCTTTTCATGCCGCATATCCTGTCCACGATTTCAGTAGAAGATTCTCTCGATATCAACCTGTTGCATTCCGGGCAGTAAGGTATTCCTGTCCTCGCGAAAAGAAGCCGGAGGTAATCGTATATTTCTGTTGTTGTTGCAACAGTGGAACGGGGATTTGAAGCGGATTTTCTCTGTTCGATTGCTATTGCTGGCGGGAGGCCTGTTATATGGTCGACATCGGGTTTTTTCATCTGTTCGAGAAACTGGCGGGCATAGGCGGAAAGGCTTTCTATGTACCTGCGCTGTCCTTCTGCGTAAAGAGTGTCAAAAGCAAGCGAAGATTTGCCTGACCCTGATATTCCCGTGATAACCACCAGTTTGTTTCTCGGAATATCAATATCTATATTCTTGAGGTTGTGTTCTTTTGCGCCTTTTATGCTTATATATTTGGGTTCCATAACCGCCCATTATACCACTTTTTTTTGAATTGTTCAATTTGAAAAGACTATTTGAGGTTTAAACCGGAGATTCTGCTATTGTGGGAGCGAAAAAAAGGTAAATGAGCTGAGAGCTTTCCGGGCTCCAAAATATTTTCCTGCGAAAAAGCGCGCATAGGGTAAAATAAGAAATCGAAAAAAACAACCTCTTACCAGGCCATGCTGACAGAGAAAGCCCTTCACTACGTATACCACAACACCCTGAGACTCGTGGAACCGGCCCCCGAGACAGGCCTTACGTTGGGGAGGGCTTCCTGGGGCAGGTCTCTCATGGGGATTTTATAACTTGTCGGCCCATAAATCCATTTCCTTGCGAAAGGAACCCACTTGGCATTGCCTCCCACGTAAAGGACATTGACACCCTCAAACTTGTGGGTACCTTTAGACATGTGGGTCAAAACGGTTCCGTATGACGACGCATCGTAGTTATTGCCGGTAAAGCTGTGGTATTTTCTGTCCGCAAGTATTACTGTATCCGGATGGGTCTGAACATTAAGATTCATGGCGTACGCATAGGAACAGGTTCCGGCCGCCATTGGCGCCGTGGGAAGCCGGTAAGCCGCGGGAGTAGACGAGTCCCCGGATGTCAGCTTGCCTATGGGCGAAACCCTGTCCAGTGAACTCGGACAGACGAAAAGCTTTGGGTCCGTTATATAGCGCACGTCTTCATAACCATCAACGGAAGTATTCGTCTGGCCCGTCAGCAGGGCGAGAGAAGCATTGTAGGCCGACCTCCAATCTGCATGTTCGCGTTTTGGAAAATATCCGCCCCGGCATACATGTGCAGGGCAAGCCCTATCTGTTTAAGGTTGTTCATGCAGTTGCTCCGCTTTGCCTGTTCCTGCGCCTTGGAAAGGGCGGGCAGCAGCATCGCCGCCAGTATTGCTATTATTGCTATTACAACAAGCAGTTCTATTAAGGTGAAACCTTTCCTTTTTTCTATAGCTCTTGTCATGATTCACCCCCTCGTATCAAACACGCATATCAGAAAGTAACGTAATTTCTTGTATGGTCTGAATCCAGGTACCACCACGTCCTCGGGGCTGCTACTCCGCTCTGTTCCGCTATCAGCTTCTCCTTGAATCCGTTGACGTTTAACGCTTCCACGTGGCCGTCAATAAAAAGCATGTTTGCATGGTGGTTGTGCCTGAAATGCGGCTGTCCCCGGCTTGTTTCAGTCTTCTGTATATAGACATACTGTTTGAAGTTATATGCAGCATAGCTCCCTGTTTGATTAATGACAGCAGTATCCGCCAGTATAAAATAGTGTACCGGATACTTTATGGCGTTTGTGCTGATATAATATTCCGTGGTACCGCCCGTTGCATACATGATATCCGTACCGTGGTCTGTGTACCTTACGCCGTACCCGCAATAACCCAGGGAACTTGTATATTCAAACGGCGGGTAAGCAGGGCATACGGTAACGGACCTCGGGAAATATTTAGGCTGGTTATACCATCCGTATACCTTGTAGAATCCTTCCCAGTCATTCATGTAGAGAAGCATGCCTGTTCCTATCTGTTTCAGGTTGTTTATGCAGACCGCGCTTTTTGCCCTTGCCCTGGCTTTCGAAAGCGCAGGCAGGAGCATGGCAGCAAGTATGGCTATGATGGCTATTACCACGAGAAGTTCTATGAGAGTAAATCCTTTTTTTCTCATCTTTTCATCTCCTTTTTTATTTTTTGCCAGACAACCGAATTATATTGCCATTGTAGCATATATTGTATTTTTGTCAAATTTTCTGATATCGGACAGGCATAAGGCGAGGGGAAAAGGGGAAATATCTGCGGATATTTTTTTGACTAAACAGCGGGTTGGGGGTAAACTATCCTGATTATGAAAGAAGCAGAAAAACAGTTGAGCGTTATAAAAAGAAACACGGTGGAGGTCATTGAAGAAACAGAGCTGAAAGCCAAGATAGAAAAATCTCTTTCTTCAAATACGCCCTTGAGAATAAAATACGGTATTGACCCCACGGCTCCCGATATACACCTGGGCCACACGGTCCCGATAAAGAAGCTCAAAGAGTTCCAGGAGCTCGGGCACAAGGTTTTTTTCCTCATAGGAGATTTCACCGCAAAGATAGGCGACCCTACGGGCAGGAACGAAACCAGGCCGATTCTTTCGGACCGGGATATAAAAAGAAACCTTTCAAGGTACAGGGAGCAGGCAGGGAAAATACTTGATATTGAAAAGACGGAATTTGTCTACAATTCTCAGTGGCTTGCCTCTCTGACCCTCGAAGAAATTATCAGGCTTACCTCCTTTTTCACCATAGCCCGGATTCTTGAAAGGGACGATTTTTCAAAGAGGTACAGGGATAACAAGCCGATTTTCATGCAGGAATTTCTTTATCCGCTGCTGCAGGGATACGATTCCTGCGCCCTCGAAGCCGATGTAGAGCTCGGAGCTACCGAGCAGAAGTTCAACCTGCTTGCAGGCAGGACCATGCAGGAAGCCATGGGGCAGTCCAAGCAGGTGGTTATTACCATGCCCATACTGGTGGGGACAGATGGCAGGATGAAAATGAGCAAGTCCTACAACAACCATATTCCCGTGGAATCTCAGCCGCAGGATATGTACGGCAGGCTCATGTCGATTACCGACGGAGCAATGGAAGAATATTACAGGCTTCTGACTCTTGTTGATGAACGGACGTTCAGGAATGTGATTTCTGCCGACCCGAGGCAGGCCAAAGCCAATCTCGCGTTGGAGGTGGTGAAGGAATACTTCGGGGAAGAAAAAGCCCTTGAGGCGGGAAGGGAGTTCGACAGGATATTCAGGGAGAAACAGGCGCCTTCGGATATTCCGGAGTTTGCCGTAAAACAGGAGATTAAAGACGCCGAAGGCCGTGTTTCAATCATTGAACTGATATGCATGGCTGGCCTTGCTTCTTCCAAATCGGAAGCAAGAAGGCTGGTTATACAGAAAGCTGTAAAACTTGATGACAGAACCGTGGAGGACCCTTCGGCAAGGATTTCCGTAATGGAGGGACAGGTATTGAAGGCGGGCAAGAGGAAATTCATAAGGCTGAAATAAAATAATATCCGTGGAGAGACAATGGAAGCATGCAGGAAAGAGCTGACTATTTACGGCAGGAAGATTATAGAAAAAGGTCTTGCGGCTGGACCCGGGGGCAATATAAGCGCAAGGGACGGCGACTCCGTTTTCCTTTCTCCGAGCGGTTTTTTTCTTGACGAAATAGAAGAAAAAGAATGGGTCAGGGTCCACCTTGAATCGGGAAGGATTTACGGGGAACTCAGGCCTACCTGCGAGATAGCGATGCATCTCGGCATATACGTGGAGAGGAAAGATGTCAATGCCGTGGTACATACCCATCCGCCCGTAACCGTGGGGCTGATATCTGCGGGAGTCAGGCTGAAGCCGTTTTTCCCTGACTACGTGGCTTTGCTGGGCAGGGAAATTCCCGTAATTGAATATGTACAGCCGGGAAGCGGGGAAATGAGAAACAAAGTTGTGGGAGAGCTCAGGAGCAACAATGTTGTGCTGCTGAAGAACCACGGGGTGGTGTGCGCGGGAGAAACCCTCAGGGAGGCTTTCGCGAGAAGCTGGCTTGTCGAAGAAGCGGCAAAATCCATATTTGCAGGATGCGTTGCCGGCAAAATGAGGTATCTTAACCTTAAAGAAATTGAAGGGCTGGAAAACATGGAGGCGGAAGATTACAGGAAAGCCCTGATGAAGAAAAAAAAATAGGGGGGAAAATGTCTGTCAAAGAAAGAATCAACAGCATGGAATGGAAGGCGGCTCTCGATTCCCTTAAGCCTTCAAAAAAGGAACTTGAACACGGTTTGAAACTCCATGCCGAGTCCGTGGTATTTGATTCGTATGCCCTGGGGGTATATGCGCAGGGTTCGGAAGAATGGCGCATGAAACATGCCGCCGTTATACAGAAGAAGGTTGAAGAAGGGGCATCGGCGAAGGAAATAGCCGATTTGAACGAAGAGATGGGACAGGTGAGAAATATCACGGATGAACAGGCGTGGGAAGACTATAAAAAGATATTCGAGGCATCTGGCGTCACCTCAATTTTCCAGAACGCCGGCCAGGAGAACCAGGACCCTCTCAGGGTTCTGAGAAGAATAACCAGGCACACCCTGGTTACCGATTTCGGGAAGGATTTTGTGATAAAGGCGGTATCTCCGGCCGACGTGCTGAAGGCAAAAAAAGAGAATAAACACGCCCTCTATTTTTCGGCAAATGCCGTGCCGCTGCCTCAGAGGTGGGAGTCTGCCGAAGCGGAACTGGATATGATACACCTTTTTTTCCAGCTGGGGATAAGGATGATGCATCTTACCTACAACCGCAGCAACATGATAGGAGACGGGTGCGGGGAATCAACCAATGCGGGCTTGAGCGATTTCGGCAGGACCGTGGTGAAAGAGATGAACAGGACGGGTGTTATCGTGGATATCGCACACTCGGGATGGCAGACAAGCAAAGAGGCGGCGCTGCTTTCCGAAAAACCGATGGTGGCAAGCCATTCCGGATGCGCGGCTTTGAATAACCATTACAGGATGAAGCCCGACGACGTGATAAAGGCAATAGCCGACAGCGGCGGGTATATAGGCATCTGCTGGGTAGGCGCTTTTCTCGGCGGGGACTGCGGATTGAAGTCCGTGGTAGACCATATAGACTATGCTGCAAAAAAATTCGGAGCTGAACATGTAGCCGTGGGTTCGGATAAAACGGCGACTATCCATAGGTCGCCTTCAGCCGGATTCAAACTGCCCGAGATTAAGAATTACCCCCGTGGGAGGAAAGCATGGCAGGGTTTATGGCCCGAACCCGTTTCCAGGGTAGACAGGAAGAAGGTGGAGCAGTCGGCTCTTTCCATGTCATGGACAAACTGGCCGCTGGTAACTGTGGGACTTGTCCAGAGAGGTTACAAGGATGCAGACATAAAGAAAATCATAGGGGGCAACGTGCTGAGGGTTGCGAAGGCGAACCTTGAAGGAAGTGCATACGTTCCAGCAGGTTACGAGGTGTAAACAGTCCATGCCGGATAATATATGGCAGCTTAAAGGGAGCGTTGAACTGGACGTTTCGACGTTCCGGGTCATGGGGATTCTTAACGTAACCAGCGACTCTTTTTACGACGGAAATGAGTATGCGGATTTCGACAGAGCCGTAGCGCATGGTTTGAAGATGGCGGAAGAAGGGGCCGATGTAATAGACGTTGGAGG
>DAOQVZ010000096.1:1874-9957 GCA_035341815.1 bacterium | reverse complement strand
CATTAAGGGCGGATGGAACCACGTGATATTCGGATGCGACATGTACGACATGGGCGAAGGAGGGGCGATAATCGACGCGGGAGACCAGAAAAAGCTCATTCCCTCGGGACACTTGCTGGAGAATAACCACATATACAGGTTCAACCGTTTCTGCGGAGGATACAGGCCCGCGGCCCTTCTTATGGGTATAGGCCACAGATTATCCCACAACCTCATACACGACGCCCCCATGCACGCCATATACATGCACGGAGCTTCCCAGGGAAGCAGTTCCAACGACCACGTGATAGAATTCAACGAATTCCACGACGTACCCTATGAAGCACGGGAATTCGGAGCAATATACATATATACGGACCTATGGCACCAGATGAACAGGGGAAATGTGATAAGGAACAACTTCTTCCACCATATAAGCTACCATTCCTCTCCCAACATGAGCCAGGGACTCAACGCCATCCACATAGATTCCCTCAACGGGGGCTTCGCGGTGACGGACAATTTCTTCTACAGGGTGCCCAACGGCATATCCAATCCACAGCCGGACAACAGGCTTGAAAACAACATTTTCATTGAAGCCGAATCGAGGGCAATTTCCCAGGGCAACAGGGCGTACCTGGTCAATGACATCGACACGGGAAAACCCTTTCCGGATAGAATTGAACGTTTCACAAGGCAGCTTTTGGCTGTAAACTATCAACAGCCGCCCTGGAGCCACAGGTATCCCCAGCTTACAGAAGCTCTTTCGGGCAAAAAAATGGTGGGATGGTCAAAGGGCAACGTGATTGAGCGAAATGTAAATACAGGCGGACCTTTCATCAGCGTTGCGCCCGGAATCAGGGAAGACAATATAATAAGGAACAACTGGGAAGAGGGAGACCCGCTTTTCGTTGACAGTAAATCAATGGATTTCAGCATAAGAACAGGTTCCCCTGTATATGGAAAAATCGGAGTCGAACCGGTTTCATTCGAAACCATAGGCGTTTACAAAGACAACCTGAGGGCGAGCTGGCCTGTCAGCAGGAAGAAAGAGGATATCGGCAAATATTACATGTCCGGATGGAAGGCAATAAACCAGATTGCAAAAACGCAGGTTCCCCAGAAACGCGTTAGCAAAGCCCTCGAATACACCGTGCATAAAACAGTCCGGCCCCCGGTAATAGACGGCCGGCTCGACAGGGAAGAATGGCTCGGGCTGGACAGGACCAGAGGCATGGTCATTGAACAATACTACACGGGAGAAGCGAAAGAAGGTCCGAAAAGCTACGCATGGATGATGTACGACGACAAGTACCTTTACGTTGCCGCACTTCACGAAGCAGACCCCTACAAAGAGGATATGCCCGCAAGACTGAAAAACCACCTGCCTGTATTCGAGATGTCCATAGAATCCCAGCACGGTTCCCACAGCCGCAGCTGGTGGATAGACGATATGCCCACCGGCCCCATATACATATTCTGGGGCAACGCGGAAGGAAAGGCAGAATATAAAAATAACTTCGGCATGTCGCATGACAGGGCGCAGGCAATAGAAAAATCAATAGAATACAAAACATCCATCATTGACCCCGAAAAACTTGCATGGGTGTCTGAGATGAAAATCCCGTTTGAAAAGATAGGGCTGAAACCGTCAGAATCTGAACAGCAGGCATTCAATATAGGAGTCTGGAAAAGAGGCGGGTGGTTTACCTGGGTGGCCACGGGTACAAACGTATGGAGAGTGGAAAACGCAGGTTTTATAAAATTTGAAAAATAATAACTTATGGAAAATTTTCTTTCACTTGTTTTTGTTCTGGCAATTTTCGGAATTGTACTCATAGCATCAAAGAAAATGGAACTGGGTTACGCCCTTTTTATCGGAACCGTTCTGTTAGGAGCAGTTTTCCACATGTCTCCGATGGGATTTGCACACAGCATACTCAAGGCTGTTATAGATCCAAAAACACTTACTCTGTTAGGATCTATATTCCTTATTCTTATCCTTAACGAGACACTGAAAGCCAGCGGACAGATGGAAATTCTTGTCCAGACATCCATTAAATTACTGCACGATGTACGTTTGACCACATTCTTCCTGCCGGCGCTTATAGGAATGCTTCCACTGCCGGGAGGAGCTTATTTTTCGGCTCCAATGGTGGATTCAACGCTGAAAAATACGGATGTCTCTCCGCAAAAAAAACTTTTTGCCAACTACTGGTTCAGACATACGGGAGAATATATAAACCCCATATACCCCGGCATAGTAGCCACAGCAGCTCTTACAGGGCTGAACTTCAGGACAATAGTAAAGTCCAATATATGGCTTACCATCACGGCAATTTTTATCGGCGCAATTATTGTGTTCGGAGGAAAAAGAAACGGATTCAACAGTGAAAAATCCTCCTACAAAGGAAATCTCAATGAAATAAAGCTATTCTTAAAAGGTGTTTCTCCCCTGCTCTTAATCCTGGTTATGGTAATATTATTTGGTATCAACATAGTGCTATCCATTGCAATAGGTGTTGGCGTTCTTCTATTAAGCTGTCGTTTGAGAAGAGAGAAAATAGCAGGAGTTTTTAAAAAAGCGGCTTCCCTGCAGATGCTATGCATGATTCTGGGCATAGTCTTTTTCCAGAATGTCCTTTCTGACTGCGGAGCAGTGGAAAAAATCACGGCTTTTCTCCAGTCCAGCGGAATAGGACTGCTTCCGATAATAGCTATTGTTCCTTTTTTAAGCGGGTTTGTAACGGGTATTACCATAGCCTTCGTAGGGCTGAGCCTGCCTCTACTGCTGCCCCTTCTTCCGGAAGTTACGCCCTGGAACATAATGTTCATTTTCGCATGCGGATTCGGAGGCGTTTTACTTTCCCCGGTTCATCTCTGTCTTGTCATAACCTGCCAGTATTTCAAGGTAAAGCTTTTTTCCGTGTACAAATATCTGGTACCGGCAGTTCTCCTTGTAACTGCAACAGGATTGGCGGGATACTTAATTTCGGGAAGATAATATTTCATTGCAAGACATTAAAATGCTTTTATTCCCTGAAAAAGAGCAGAAAAAGAATGCGGCTTACAAAAGAAGCCGTCAGGAGAGAAAAAAGGAGCATGTAGACCAGGCAAATTAATATCGTTTTCCCGTTTTTATAATGGTGGCCGTGCAGGATGGTGATAAAATTTACAGTAAAAACGGCTAAAAGAGAGAATGCAAATAATGCCAATCCCGTAAAAAAGAATAATTCCAGGCTTTCCATGTTTCTCCTTTATTTCGATTTTCAAAAAAGGTTTACACATCAACTATATAAACTCAACCTGTCATTTCGTATGAATTATATATTTACCTAATCCATTTGTCAATAATCCGAATTCAGTTTTTTTCTCTCCTATCTGTCGCCCTGAAATGGAATTTTTGGATAATTTTTATATACCAATAAACCTTTAACATTAATTGATGTCTAATCCTAAAATACTTTAAGGGCAGTTATACCATGAGAAAATCGGTCATTGTTATATCAGCGCTTATATCGGTAATACTTTTCAGTTCCACCTGCATTATTCTTTTGAAAAATCCTGTTTATTTTGCCTCGATTATTTCTGTCAGTTCAAATGATGTTTTTAATAAGATTCCGGATAAAGAAATGTCAGTTCTTTTCAACGGCAAAAGGTTCTGCTACAAATTTCCGGTTCTTCTTAAAAAGGATTTTGAAGTCGAGTTGAAAAAATATATCGGGCATCATCCCGCGGATTTAAATAAAACGCTAATAGTTAACCTGTGGGTAAGAGAAAAGCTGAAGTTTGGTATAAACAAAACCCATTACCTGTACTGGCAGCCTCAAAAAGTCTTGATGGACATCAAAAAAGACAACCTTTTCCTGTGCGACACTTATGCCCGCCTTGCAGCCGCAGCCGCACAAACTATCGGCATAACCTCAAGGGTTTTATGGCTCGGCGGACACGTAGTACCCGAGTTTTATATCCCTGAAATCAAAAAGTGGGTTATGGTAGACCCGACCTATGGATACTACATGGAATTTGAAAACATGCCGCTATCTGTGACAGAAATAATTGCCTGCTATAGAAAAGGGCAATACCCGCGAAAAATTGTTTTCAGAGATTTCAAACGCGTGGACATGACTGTTAAAAGAAACATCATACAGGATACCATTGCAGATATATACACAAACGGTTTCACCATTGTTTTTGACGGTGAAAACACGGAAAAAGGCATAAAATACAGCGTCCTTTCCGAAAAGAGAATACCTTTATACATGCAATATTTGGAGGAAAATTCAAAAAACATGGCGCTTCGCAGGAAAATTGTCTGGGGATTGAACCTGCTTGGATTGGCAGGGCTAATGTTATCCGCATTGATTTTTTTCAAAACCAAACGAAAAGCACAGAAGATAAAACTATATAGCCGGGGCAGTACCTGAAGCTCCCATGTTTTGCCCTCCAAACCCCATGCCTATGGCCGGACTGCCGAATTTCAGCCTGAAATCCCCGTTAGCAGGGTCGGCAAACATGGGGTCTGCCGCCAGGCTGTTTTTGTCCTGGCCGCTGTTCTTCTGCCATTCCTCGAGGGTCGAACCCGGTACGGCTGTATCCCAATTGGTCGTCGCCTCGTTATAGGCAGTTATCTCCGCAATCTTTCCGAGTAAAACATCTCCACGCTTCGGCAGGTAAAACAGGTTGTAGTCGCTTTCGATATCGCTCTTTTCTTGCCTGAATACAACCCCGGGATTCCTTGCCACCGAAGTAGGCGAATAAAGGATATTATTCAGAAACCTTACTTTCGTGCCGCTGCCTATGAGGATACTGTATACCTTTCCGTCGACAAAAGTATTATTTTTCACGAGAAGCCCGGGGCTATTCCCCGCCACAAGATGGTACCGGGTACCCCATACAATGTTTCCTTCAAATCGCATATCTGGTGAATTGGCAACCGTCACCGCCTTGGTAAAAAGGTCAGCCAGAGACTCTTTGCCCCCTATCATGCAGTTTAGTATCTCCACGTCCGTGGAATTCTGTATGACAGCAACATTGGCGATGGAATCAACGGCGTTTATGAATTCAAATCCGTCAACCGTAACATGGCTTTTTGAATCAAGCAGGAGAAGAGGACCCATAACCCCGTATCCGTCAAGGATAACCCTGCCTTCACCGTTTTTCCTGTAGGTAATCCTTCTTTTGGGGACTCCTGCCGCCAATGGAGAAAGAGGAGGTTCATACCTGCCAGGAGAAACAAGGACCGTATCCCCGGGTCCTGCTTCCATGTTGGCCTTCCGTATGGTCTTCCATGCAGTGATCAAAGCCAGTCCGTCGGCATTGTCATCTCCATCGGACTTCACGTAAAAAACAGAAGGATTTCCTGGACGGACCGGAGTCCTGAAACTGCGAATCGTACTTGCCGTATTCCCTCCCCTCCGTCCCTCTGCTTCTATTATGTATTCGTATTCGCTTCCGGGTTTCAAATCAGCCAGGCCGACGCAATGTACTGTGCCCTGCAGCTGTTTCTGCGTCGGGACAACTGCCCATTCTTTACTGCCTTTCAACCTGTACCGTACGCTTCCGGTAACATCGTCCAGAGGAGTGTCCCAGGCTATGGATACGCCTGTATCCCGCAAGCCTGCCGTCCTTATGCTTTCAATTACCGGATTCCTGGGCACTGCAGAATACACTCCTGCCGCCTCTGAATAAATGCCAAGCCGGGCCGCCGGGCTTTCCTGTCTTACCCTGTAATCCTTTTCTGAAACGTCAACGAACATCAGGTCGCCTTTTACGCTTGCCCACTCTCCTGCGGAGACTTCCTTTTCGGAGACATGGTACGCATTGTGACTGGCAAGGTAGCCGGCCTTTGAACCGCTGTCGATTCTTACGGAAACTTCTGCGTTATCCGCAAAAATGTTGTCTCTAACAATTGCTCCGGTTGAACTTCCCTCCAATTCGATGCCTGCACGGTTACCTGCGATAGTACAGTTTGAGATTCGCAGGTTTTTTGCAGATGTACCCCTGATGCCCGCACCGCCATTTCCAACTAACAGGCATTTTTTTATGACAATATTGGCCCCTTTGACAGAAACCGCATCCTGCTTTGCCTCTCTAACCGTAAAACCTTCCGCTGTTATGTTGCTTCCTTCAAGAACAATGGAAGAAAGCAATACATTCTTACGGCCCATGGCCCTCAAAACTATTGGATTGTCCGGACTGCCGGAAGACCTCACAACAAGAGGTTCGCTGTAAGTGCCTTCAGATACATAAAGGGTATCTCCCGGGCCGAGAGACCCGGAGGCTTTTGCAATTGTCTTGAAAGCAAGACGCTCTGAAGTCCCTGCAGCGCTGTCGCTGCCCGCAGGTGAAACGTAGAATATGCGGCCTTTCTGGCTGTAAAAAGCTCCCTTGTTACCCCCGCCGAGCGCCTTGCCGGCCATTGAGCTGTCAGACTGGAGCCTGTAATCAAGGTATTGAGTGTCGGCAAAACAGGCCTTCTCTTTTTTCTCTCCCATGATATTGTTGTAAAAAGCTATATCCCTGGCGGCCCAGTTGCCCCCGGGGCCTGAAGGGTCCATCGTGAAGTTCTGAATCCTGGAGCCCCCGAGTATCGTATTATTCCTTATAACAATTCTTTCACTTCCATCTTCGGCAAACTTGCCGTACCAGTTGAGAGCATTGAAATATCCCGTCAGCACGTTGCCCTGGAATATGGCTGCAGGAGATGCTCCGCGCCACCTGAAAGAACCCCCGGCCGGCTCGTTCATGATATTGTTGATTATGTGGTTGCGGTGTCCGGGCCACCCGTAACTCCTTATGGCGAAATATATCGGAACTCCGGCAGTCCGCTGGGTAGGTACTGAAGAATCTACGTGGTTGCCTATGATAAGAGTATCCGAATCCACGTTCTGCGGCCTGCCTGTCTTGTCAAGTATGATGCCGCCCCGTATTCCGTTTCGTATACCGTAGTTATTTTTCACCAGAAGCCTGTTTGAACGCCTCCACAGGGAAAGCCCTGCGTAATCGGTGGCGAAAAAACTGCAATCTTCCACCGTACTGTTATTGCATTCGAAAACCGCCAGGGCCGCAAAACCGCCCCTGAAATGGAGCCCTTTCAGGCAAACATAGCTTCCGGTAAGCTCAACTGCAGCGCGCCCCGGCTGCTGGTATATATCCCTCCTGCCGGCAACCGTCTGGGTAGAAACGGCCAGACGGTTCACCTCCGAACCCCTGCTGTCTGAAAACCTTACATATATTCTTCCTTCTTTCTCGTCATAAAAAAATGTTCCGGGAAGTTCATCGACCCTTTTCAGAGTCCCCGCGTTTTCAAGCTTTATGAAAGCCGGTTCTTCCCACACACCTGCGTTTTCAGGCGAAGTCTGCGCGGGAAGTTTATGTTTCACTTCATATGTATAGAGAGTACCCGGAGTCTTTCTTAAAGGCACCGGACGGGCAAATCCGTTGATCAGCACCCTGTGGCCGGGCGCAGCGGAAACGGTAATGGGCTTACCCTTTTCTCCCGAACAGTTGATAATAAGCCCCTGCTCACTGTATTCTCCTTCTCCAACCGTGAGCGTATCGCCGGGCTGCAGGCTTGAAACCCCGCGTTTCAGGGTTCGCCAGGCGGTTTCCCATTTCAGCCCGTCAGCCGCATCACTGCCGTTGACGGAAACATAGTATGTTCTGCCCGGCTCAAGAAGCGGCCCGCTGCCGTATTCAGATTCGTTTATGTCAACGGGCACGGCAAGAGCGTCAAGCCCTGAAAGGGTTTGATTGTCTGCCGCAAAGGTGGCAATAGAAAAAAACACAAGGGGAAAAAAACACGCGCCGGCAATTGTCGCTATTTTCATTTCATTCTCCTATATAAGAACTTCGTTCTCTCAAATTTTTTTATGCTGTGATATTTTTCTTATTCTTTGTCATACTGAATTCATTTCAGCATATCGCTTTTTATCGTTCGTGCCCACTTTGGCGCATCTTAAAAGTTGCGGCTACAGTTTTCCTGCAGATTTGTAGTCGAAGGCTTTAGCCTTGGTTAAAACTACTGCAGGTAAACCTTTTTTATCCAACTGTTCATTCTATTAAAACCTCTGCTGTATGCTCACGCCTGTCATCGATAAGC
>DAOQVZ010000096.1:0-1774 GCA_035341815.1 bacterium | reverse complement strand
AACTGTTCATTCTATTAAAACCTCTGCTGTATGCTCACGCCTGTCATCGATAAGCTGGATGTTCCCTTCTTCCTGCAAAGCCCCGTCAACCTCCACTTTTATAACCCGGTTTCCGCTCCCCGTTTTCACGATGCTTATGTGGTAAACAGTTTCCATGTAACGGTAATGCACTCTGAAAGATTTCCAGTGTTCGGGCAGGCTGGGTTCGAGATGCAGTATATTGCCCGAAAGATGCAGTCCCATAAGCGATTCCAGAATAAGCCTGTACATCCAGCCTGAGGAACCGGTGTACCAGGTCCACCCTCCCCTGCCGCGGAGAGGCGCAACAGAATAAACATCGGCGGCAACAACGTAAGGTTCAACTTTATAAGCCTGAATAGATTCCGCTGTCTTGCCGTGAGTCACGGGGTTTATCATTTTCATCAATTCCCATGCCAGCTGTTTTTCTCCTGCTGCAGCAAGCGCCATGATTGTCCAGATAGCCGCGTGCGTGTATTGGCCTCCATTTTCCCTGACACCCGGCAGGTATCCTTTTACATAGCCAGGTTTCATGGCAGATTTATTGAAAGGCGGAGCAAGAAGAAGAATCAGTCCCAAATCACGTTTTATGAGAAACTTTTTCACGGCTTCCATAGCCATTCTGCAGCGTTCTGGGTTTGCGGCTCCGGAAAGAACCGCCCAGCTCTGAGAAATTGAATCAATACTGCATTCGCCGTTTTCCGAAGAACCGAGCGGTTCTCCGTTATCGAAATACGCACGCCTGTACCATTGTCCATCCCATGCATACCTTTCTACATTTCCGCTTAACCGGGAGGCTTCATCGATACATCTTTGCGCAAATTCCCCGTCGCCCCTTTCGCGTGCAATCTCTGAAAACCTGGCAAGCACCGTGTACAGGAAAAATCCCAGCCAGACGCTTTCTCCCTTTCCCTCTTCTCCTACATTATTCAGGCTGTCATTCCAGTCGCCCGAGCCGATAAGAGGCAAGCCGTGCTGCCCGAACCTGAGGCCGTTTTCAATGGCCCTCACGCAATGTTCATACAATGTTGCTGTTTCATCAGATTGTTCCGGAAGGTCATAATAATCGGTTTCATTTGCATTCAGAAGTCGTCCATGCAGGAAACTCACGGGTTCGTTGAACACAGAGATATCGCCGGTTTTCTCCACATAGTAAGAGGCGACAAACGGAAGCCACAGGAAATCGTCCGATATGCGGGTACGCACTCCTCGCCCTATCGGAGGATGCCACCAATGCTGTACATCTCCTTCCCTGAACTGCCTCGATGCGCATAAAAGAAGGTGTTCGCGCGCAAGACCCGGCTGGGCGTGGATAACCGACATCATATCCTGGAGCTGGTCTCGAAACCCCACAGCGCCCGAAGACTGGTAGAACCCGCTCCGGGCCCAAATTCGGCAGGCGATTGTCTGGTAGAGCAGCCAGCCGTTGACCATGATGTCTGTTTCCCTGTCAGGGGTTTCCACGTTCACGGTTCCAAGAGTCTTATTCCAGTATTCCCACACCTGTTCCAGGGCCCGCCTGGCGGCCCCCTGTTCACGGAACTGCCTGACCAGCCTTCGTGCATCTTCACTGTTTCTGCCGGCTCCGATAATAAATACTATCTCTCGCTCTTGGCCTTCCTGCAGTTCCACTTTGACCTGCAGTGCGGCACAAGGGTCAAACCCCGCGCCAGTTTTTCCTGAAAGGCTTGTTCTGCGCATCGCTGCAGGATTTTCAAGACTCCCGTTCCTTCCTATAAATTCTGCCCTGTCCCCC
>DAOQVZ010000095.1:0-10029 GCA_035341815.1 bacterium | reverse complement strand
CCGCCACGGCCGCGGGAAGAGAAGACAGTGCCGCCGACGGTATAAGTGTATCAATAAACCAGACAGGCGATATAACCTACTCGGGATTGTGAGGAATTTGAAAGGCAAAGGGGCCGTATCTTTACAGTCCCTTTGCCTTTTACTTTAACGGTAAAAAAATGAAGCTTAATACCGCGGTAGATGCAGGATCCTGTTACATCAAGATTATAGAAGGATGCGAGAAGAAAGGGAAGCTATTTATAAGAAGGATAGGTTCATTTGCAAATCCTTTCACTTGTATCAGGGAAAATCTTGTTGAACGGGAACAGGATGTCTTTGTTAAATCGCTCAAGTCTTTCCTTAAGAAAAACTCCATAGGCTCAAGTGCCTGCATATCCAGCGTGAGCGGTATGGGAACCATCATTCATTATTTTGACATTCCCAATCTTCCCCAGGATGAGATAAGGCCCACGGTGAACCTGGAACTTATGCAGGTAACCCAGGGCGGAACAAAAAATCTTGATTACGACTACCTTCTTCTCCCATCTAAAAATAAAAGAAATACGGTTTTATTCATAGGATATCCAAAGGATAAATGTGAATTTTACACAAACTCACTTCAGAGGGCAGGTCTTAAACCTCTCGTGATGGACCACGATTCTTTCGCCATACTTAATGCTTTCAGGTTCATACACAGGGATTACAAAAAGGAAACCCTTTTCATTTTAAATATAGGCAGCAGGAAATCAAACTTTGCCCTTCAGGAAACAGGTGGTTTTATTCTCATACGGGATATTCCATTCGGCGGTACGAATATCACCGAAATCATAGCAGACAGGAAAAAAATCTCTTTTGACGTTGCCGAAATATATAAAAACAAGAAAGAAAACCAGGAAGAAGTCAGGAAGATTATTTCAGAGGATATGGAAGACTTTCTCAACGAGGTATCAACCGGCATTGAATATTTCAAGGTGAAAACGGAAAAGTTTCCCGATACCCTTTTCCTGACTGGAGGCGCATCTCTGATTCCCGGAATTACAGATTCATTCAGCCAGTTTTTGAAAATAGACGTAAAGGTATGGAATCCTGTTGAAGAACTGCCGCAAAAAACAGTTTTACCCGAAGATATCAGGAAAAACGGAGTTAACTTTTCCGTAGCCATAGGTTTGATACTCAAGAAGATACAATGATTGAACTGAACCTGCTCAAGGAGCGCCTGGCGAGATTTAAGAGAAAGAGGGTTATAATAAACCTTTTCATTATATATTTCGGGGGCATTGCCTTTATACTTATCGCTCTTTTGATGAATTTCATGGGTAATAAGATGCAGGTGAAAAGAATCATGCATGACATAAAAAAGATAGAAGAAAAGATGGAAAATGAAAAGGATATCATTGAAAGCATAGAAAAGAAAGGAAAGGATACCGAAGAACTTCTTAAGAGCATTGCTTTTTTTATGTCCGAATCCGAAAAGAGGGTCCTGTGGACAGGCCGTCTGAATTTCATAGGAAGCAGTGTTCCCTACGGTATATGGCTTAACAGGCTGGCTTCTGATTCACCTGATGAAGATTCTAAAGAGAGAACCATAACCATTGAGGGGCATTTACTTCCCTTCATGACAAACGAAAGGGAATCCATTGACAGGTTTGTAAGAACTCTCGGCTCCGGCAGTATCTTTGAAACAGTTTCTCTCCAGGAAATATCAAGGGTCGTAAAAGGCGAAAAAGAGATAGTTTCTTTCACAATAGTCTGCGGGATAGATAAAAAAGGCAAAAAAGATGCTGAAATACCTGATTAAAAAATATGTAATATGGATGGTATTGTCCTATATTACTATAGTAGGAGTGCTTCATACTTTTGTTTTAATACCTCAGAGGAATACCATAGAACATTACAGAACGGAAAGAACCCAGCTGGAATACGATTACATGAAAATGACCCGCTCTCCGGCTTTCCTTAATTCCATCAATACATCAATACAGGCCGCCCTTGCTAAAACACGCTCTTTTGAATGGGTTGAAAGCGGAGAAGCAGACTCAAGCCTTATTTTCTACAATTACATATATCGTACTGCGGAGAAAAATAATCTTTCCGTCATTGAGATGATTCTGACCGAAAAACCGAAGGGCAGGAAAACCAAAAAAGATTTGTATCACACATGGAAAGTTAAATTCAGCGGAAGTTTTAACGGCATACTCAAGCTGGTAGAAGAAGTAGAATCAGACAGGAGATTCGTTGTAATTGAAGAAATCTCTGCCAGGGAGAATAAAGATAAGGAATACGAAACATTCTACGAGATGGTATTTCTATGCCTGAAAAAAGGTGCTTATGAAAAAAGAAAGACTGGCAATTAGCATAATTTTACCTGTAATCATGGCCTCGGGTCTTTTTATAAACCTGTGCGGCGCGTCAACGGGGAAGAAAACGGCATTGCAAAAAAAGGTTGACGTAACCGGAATAGAAGAAAATATACAGGAAATGAAAAAGAAGCTTGATGCTTTTCCAGAGAACCTGTATAAACAGAAAAACAATCTGAAAAGGGACCCTTTTGTTTCCCCTTTTATTAACACTGAAAAAGATATAAGGCAGAACGGAAACATCTTAAAAGAGCAGGATGCAGAGATTACGAAAGAAGAAGTTATATCTCCCCCCGACTTCATCATTTCCGGGATATTATACGGGGAAAAACCCCAGGCCATCATAGGGACAGAGGTCAAGGAAGAGGGCGATTTTCTCGGAGAATACCAGGTATATAAGATTGCCGAAGACAGAGTTTTAATAAAATACAGGGATAAGATTTTTGCCTTTGAAATAACGAGGAGCCGCCAAAAATGAAAAAACTATTTTTGATATTCGGGATGATATCCTTTTTCACAATCGCCCTTCTTTGCCCGCCCATATATCCGGGGACAGGTTCTATCACGATAACCTTCTATCAGGCACAACTGAGTCTTGTTCTTCAAAGCCTTAGCAAAATGACGGGAATAAAGCTTATAACAAACGCGGAACTCGGTGAAAAACCCATAAGCGCCTACCTGGAAAACGTATCGGGGGAAGAAGCCATAGATTCCATTCTTAAGGCAAATTCACTCTACAGGGAAAAAATAGAAGGCTCCAATATATACGTTGTAAAATCAATTCCTGCTTCTGCCCCTGCCCTTCCCCGCCTTGAAAGTGAAACTTTTTTCTTGCAATATGCAAAAGCGGACAACCTCGGAAAGGTGTTATCTCCGCTGATTGGTACGGGAGAACAGATTATACCTGACGCCAGAACCAACAGCATAACGGTAAGGGCTTTTTCTTCCACCCTTGAGGAACTTAAAAATATCATACGGACCCTTGATAAGAACGTTCCCCAGGTATCCATAGAAGCCGTGCTTGTGGAACTTACCAATGACAGTCTCAAAGACCTTGGTATAAAATGGAATGTTCAAGGAGATTTTTTCGGGCCTGCACATGATGTTGCAACTCCATGGTCAAAGAATCCCGCGCTTGATGTCGTGGGACCTACTACGGGCACAACAGGCACGGGCACCGGAGCAACAGCACCCCAGTTTATAATGGGCAGGCTCTCCTTTGAAGCCCTGACAGCCAATCTCAAGTTTCTTGAAGAAAAAGGCGAAGCCAATATACTGGCAAACCCGAGGATTACCGCCCTTAACGATACTCCGGCAACAATAAAGATAACAAAAAACATGGCTATAGCTCCCAAGATTACTGAAACCGAGGAAGGAGGCAGAACCATTACCGAGTACGAATACAGGGACGTGGGAGTAAGCCTGAAGGTAATTCCCAATATCAATGAGAAGGGAGATATTACACTTGATATTGAACCCACGGTAAGCTCTGCCGCCAGGTCAACCGTTTTTACAGACGCGGTTGATACAAACGAAAGAACGGCAAAAACAAAGGTAATGGTAAAAGACGGGGAGACAATTGTTATAGGAGGACTCCTGAGAAAAGATACGGTTAAGAGCAAAAGCAAGGTTCCCATACTCGGGGATATCCTCCCGTTTCTTTTCAGCCAGGACTCCGACCAGGTATCCAGGTCAGACCTTGTCATATTTTTGACCCCGAAAATCATCACTGCCGAGCAGGTGAAAATTACCGCTGAAGAAGAAAAAAAGCGCATTGGCGCCGAATAGCATAACGGTTCCTGTAAGCAATTACATTAAGGCGCCATCTGAAAAACAAATACGACAGTATAACTTCCCTTCAGGGGAAGGCTCTCATGAAAAAGAAAAAAGGATTTACCATCGTAGAGATTCTTGTTGCAACTGCTATTCTTGCTACTTCAATTATAGGCACCTCGGCTTTTTTCTATTTAAACAGGAAGAATTTCTTCAATGCAGACCTTAAAAACCAGGCGACATGGGCCGCCGTGGAAAGGATGGAATATCTTAAAGGGAAACAATATTCTGAACTTGAAGAAGATGCTGAATTTCTTGAAGAAGACCCAATAACTCTCGGTGAAAATAGAACGGCTGAAAGAACCTCTGAAATTTCGGAGGTGGACGAAGAAGGCATCCTGTATAAGAAAATAACCGTTGAGGTAACATGGAATGATGATAAAGAGAAAGTTTCCCTTGTTACCTATATCGCTGAAAATTAATATGAACATACCGTTTAAAATTATGGCGAAAAACATCTTCTTCCGCTGCAATCAAAAAGTATCAGGAGGTTTTACACTTCTTGAAATGACAGCAGCTGTTGTAATCTCTTTAATAGGTATCCTCGGAGCATCTTACATTGTAACCAATGCTTACCACGATTTCAAAAACAGCAGAGAGTTGAAGGCATTGCACGAAGATATCTACCTGGCTTCCCACACCATAAAATCATTGATTGAGGAAGCCGGCGAGTTTGAAATAACAGAAATAATACCGGACACTTCACCTCCTGCAGGAAGAAGAATCAATTTGAAATATATTGAAGACTCAGAAACCAAATGGGAGAAAGAGTTTTATGAAGAAGAAGGCCATCTTATTCTTGAAGATATAAAGAACGGATCCGAAGAAATCATTATAGACACCCTTGAAGACATCTCTTTCAGCGAAGGGGACTCGTTAAATACTCTAAAAGTAACTATTTCCGTCACCGGGATGGATGGAAGAGTTCTAACAAATAAATTCCTTGTTTACAGTAGAAATTAATATAAAAGAAGTATCTATTTTTTTACATCATTGCTCAGGAAAATGAAAATTTATACAAACAAAAAAGGTATTCTCCTGCCGGTAGTCATGATATTCCTTGTCATATCCCTGCTGCTCGGCATGGGTATATTAACTTTGGGAAACCTTGAATCCATTGCCGCGGTAAAAAGAATGAACCGCCAGCAGGCTTTCTATATTGCTGAAGCCGGGGCATACAGGGCGTACGCCCATCTCAAGGATAATCCTGGCTGGGAGCCGGAAGAAGAACCAGTAAACGTAGAAAATGAAACATTTTCAGGAATATTTTACGTCTTACTTGAAGAAGATGAAGAGGATGAAGAACTGTTAAATATCATATCAACAGGAACGGTTAACAAAACCAGTGAAACGGTAACAATAGTCGTATATTCAAGCGGTGGAAATACATGGTCTCAGGGACTCTTTGGAGCTGAAAAGGTTACACTTAAAAACAACGTCAAGATATATAGTTATGACTCAACAACCGATCCTTACGGAGATGCACCAGGGCAGGATGCAAAGGTTGGAAGCGTTGAACTTATCACCCTGGAGAATAATGCCACATTGTACGGTGATGCTTACACTGCCGATGAAAATGGGATACCCCCTCCTAAAAATAACTCGGATATCACGGGAACTGAAAACGAAGGGTATGAATTTGATGAACCGCTCAATGATAACTCTTTGCCGCCAGTGGTGATTCCCCCAGAACTTTTGACTGCATCACCCGGAGGAAAACTTGAGGTAACCGGCGGCACCCGTATAATTCAGGGAGGAGATTACAGGTATGAAGAGGTAAAAACCAGCGGTAATTCCGTTACAAGATTTACGGGCAGTCTTACAAGGATTTACATTGAAAAAAAATTAGAGGTGGAAAATAACAGCAAGTGGGATATCCAGGGAACACTTATTATATATCTTGGAGAGGAAAGCGAGCTTTTTGTTAAAAATAACGCAAAAATAGGGGTTATGGAAGACGGCAATATTCTTCCCAATCTTCCCGTTGATTTCAGGATTTATTCAGCATCTACAAAAGATAATGCAGTAACTATGGAAAACAACTCTGATATGGCAGCCTTATTATATGTCCCCGATGGAGGTATTCTTATAAAGAACAACCGCAGTTTTTTGGGAGGGATTGTTACGGAAAACCTGTCCTTTGACAATAACGTTAAGATTCTATATGATGTAAGCCTTGAAAATACCCAGATTGACGACGACCCGGGAGGAGGAAACGGAACCGGAAATCTTGGGATAATACGATGGACCAAGCCCGGATGGTCAAACCGCCTCCAATGAAAACGAAGGTCGGACCTTCGTAATTAAAATAAATGGTTATATTCTCACCCTACCGCATCTGTCCACTGGGAGCCCACATAGACCACCAGGAAGGTATCGTGATGGGAACAACCCTCAAGAATACGGGAGTTTTTCTGACCTGTGAAAAGAATTCAACTGCTGAAGTAACCCTCTCAAGCCGCGAATACGGTCAAACCGTTACTTTTCATCTGAAAAATATCTCCCAGAAGGAAGGAAGCTGGCCCGATTACGCCAGGGGTGCGGTATTTGCTCTTTTAAGTAAGCATCCCTTAAGGCAGGGCATAAAAGGCGTCATACGGACAAACTTTCCAGGAGGCGGCTTAAGTTCTTCCGCAGCCGTAAGCATAGCCTACCTGCTGGCTTTCGAAAATGCCAACTGTATAGAACTGTCCGCAAAGGAAAACATAAAGCTTGTGCAGGAAATAGAAAACGTGTATATAGGACTCAACAACGGCATACTTGACCAGTCTATCATCCTTCTGAGCGGAGATGTCCCGACGTCAATGGTCTTTCTTGACTGCAAAACGATGGAACACGAAATTATCTCGCCTGCGGGAAAAGTGGAATTCGAGGTTGCAGTCGTTTATTCGGGAATTGATAAACCTATTACATCCACGGCTTACAATAAGAGGGTCTCCGAGTGCGAGGAAGCGGCAAGGCTTTTGATGGAGATGTCAAAAACGGGATTGCCGCGCAGTAAAACGGCTTGCAATGACAGGAAGGTAAAACTGGGGGATGTACCGCGGGAAGTTTTTAATGAATACGAAAAAAAGCTCCCCTCAAACCTTTGGAAGAGAGCAACCCACTTCTTCTCCGAGACGGAAAGGGTTGAAAAAGGAGCCATCCTTTGGAAAAAGGGAGATTTAAAGAAGTTTGGAAAACTGGTAATGGAATCAGGAAGGAGCTCCATAGAAAACTACGAGTGCGGCAATCCCGAGCTGATAAAGCTTTACGAAATACTTAATTCCGTTGACGGCGTATACGGGGCAAGGTTCAGCGGAGCGGGTTTCAGGGGTTCATGCATCGGGATAAGCGAGCCGTCTGAGAAAACAAGAAAAGCTATAAGAGAAGCTGTTGAAAAATATTATGTAGGGAAGTTTCCCATATATTCCGGCCAATACAGAATTGTTTTCTGCAAAACAGGCGGCACCGTAACTGCAAGCCCCCGCAGCTTGCAAGTGCTTGACAGTAAATGATTTGCAAGCTGCGGGGGCTTGCAAAGGGTTATTGAAGGAGATTCAGGTGTTTGCCGAGATGGGATGAAAGCATGTTATAGTAAAACTCTTCGTTTTCATTAAGTATTTCAAAAAACCTGTCCCTGTATAAATATTTTCCTTCCCCGCTTTTTGATGCCAGAACGGTTCCGTAGCCGATATGCAGAACCTGGCGGATATTTATATCGGAAAATAATTCTTCTATTTCCCGGTTCTCCAGTTTTTTTCTCTGCAGCATGTCCGTATGTGCCGAGATTTCGTAAGAGGCGGCGTTTTTTTCAAAATCTGCAATACATCCGTCCATGACTTCAAGGAAAAAAGGGAAATCCCTTTCTGCAATAACCCTGACTGACTCTATCCAGCTTGTTCCCGATGTCTTAACATGGATTTTTTCACCCAGTATTTTTTTGAAAACCGGATAGATGCTGAACTTGTCGCTCCCTGAATGGAGGGACAACTTGTAGTTTCCCATCTTCTTTCGTATCTCATCATGTATTTCAAGTTCTCTTTCCAGAAGATTTACATCACCCCTGTAATCTATACCCTTTTCAAATTTGCCGGGAAATTTAAGCGCAAGGCTCTGGAAAACTACTCCCCTTTTTTCAAGTTCTTCTGCAATGAATATGTGGGCAAGCGGCGTGGTTGGAAGTGATGTTTCATCAAATGATACCTCGAAATCAAAAAAGGAAAGGCGGTTTTTTAAAAACCTGTAGCATTTCTCAACATGGTCAAGACTCTCCGCATAAGTTAGTATAAGCAGGGATAGTGTTTCTTCATTGAATTCATGCTTTTTTCCGCCGGCATGATATTTTTTACCGGCATAAAGCTTTCCCGTTTCATGCATATGATGCGAAAGGATTCCCTTTTTCTTCAGTACCGGCAGTGTTTCAGGTCTGTACACCTTATCCGACGGGTCTATTGTGAAAAAGGAAAAACCTGCATCAGCGGCCTCCTGCAGATCCTCCGTTTTTTTGATATGGTCGGCATCCGCCCCGAATCCTTCCTTATATCCCTCCTGGAAAGACCCTAATACGGCCGAATCCATTACTTCCCTGAAAGACCGTCCCGTGCGTTTCAACTCCCTCGGAGACTGCTGTGCAAGGATAGGGAAAAAACAGTGTTTTTTCAAAGCCCTGATGTGTCCCGGTGCCGCCAGGCCGAGGCGGTCTCCGAAGCCGAATGATTTTCTTGTTCCACAGGCCCGCGCTTTGAGAAAAGGGAACCTGTCCTGAAGCATTTTTACATTTTCAAGGGCGGGGAAAAAACGAAAATCTTTTTCATGGAGCACGATAAATTTCACATTATTTCGCAATGCAATAAAATAAGATATGCCATTGATACTGCTGAGGGATTCTGGATATAAGGCAAATTCCGGATAACGCTTTTTGAAATTTTGCATCTCAGAGTTTATCTATGTCAGGAACCGTTCCGTCTTTGAGCCTGTATAAAACCTCTCCGGCTTTTTCAACCACAAAGACATTTTCCATCTTTCTATATTCATCTATATCAATCTCTTTGCAGTCAATATAACCCAGGTTTATCTTGCGGCATACGGATTCGGGGATGCCTGTGGCAAGCACGACATCTATCCTCGGCTTCTCCACTCCGTCTGAAAATGTCCCTATACCCTTGACGTGGGTTGAATGTGCCATGATACAGCCTGTTACGTCACGGAACTTCTCCTGCTGTTTAAGAAAATAATCTCTCGTGTGGTATCCCACTTTTTCTATCTCCCTGCCGTGAGTATGGGAAACCTCTTTTACGTGGGGAGCGTATATGATAAGCCTTCCGTTATCCGCAACTATGGGTTCCAGCTTGTACATGCATTTTCCCGCCGTCCACAAATCCTCGTACATCTCCGGAGCTATGGAAAGCACCGTGTTATAAGGTTTATCGACATATTCTATGTTCAGCAGGGAAGACAGGTCGGCGGCTTCTGACCATGCGTCGGTATCTCCCGCGAACAAACCATATACGCGGTTTTTCTTGACAACATAGCATATCATCGTAAGAGGCACCTTGAGGAATGAAGCCGCAACGTTCAATGCCTGGCGCACCGGTGTATCTTTTGTGCCGTTTATCTTTGGATTGGTTATAAGGGCGCCCAGCCAGTGGAACATGTGGAGGAAATCAGGGCCTGAAATACCCGGAAAAAGATACTTGTACCCGCCGGAAAACCCCACTACTTCGTGTGGAAAAACCGGCCCTGCGAGAATTATCTCGTCATATTCAAGAACTTTCCTGTTCATTGTGACCGGTATTTCTTCGTTGAGGAGTCCTCCGGAAATCTCTTTTATTTTCGAGGCGGAAATAGTCCCTGCATGGATAAGATTTGATGGATTATC
>DAOQVZ010000094.1:0-10038 GCA_035341815.1 bacterium | reverse complement strand
GTGAATTTGACAGCATGCAAAAGGGGTGGTTTAATATACCTTCTGAAAAAAACAAGTATTTTTAGAATTAACCAGGGACTTTCTTCCGGCTTTTAAAAGAACTTTTCAATTTTCTGCATTAAACAGTTCAATGTATGCGTAAACAGGAGAAATTATAAATGGAGCAATCCTGGAATCTGCCTGTAGAGGAAGTGAAAAAAAATCTTGCTACAGATTTAGACAAAGGTCTGACCGAAGCCGAGGCCTCAGAAAGATTGGGCAAATACGGCCCTAACAGGCTTGAAGAAAAACAGGGGCGTTCTCCTTTCTCGATATTCCTCGAACAATTCAAAAGTTTTATCATCTGGGTATTGTTCGGCGCAGTTTTGGTTTCAGGCTTCCTCGGGGAATGGGTGGACGCTCTTGTTATTGTTGTAATCATCATATTGAACGCCATACTCGGTTTTATCCAGGAATACAAGGCCGAAAAATCTTTGTATGCATTGAAAAAGATGGCTTCCCCAAATACCAAGGTTATACGCGGCGGCAAGCATAATGTCATACCTTCCGCCATGCTTGTTCCCGGAGACGTGGTTGAGCTTGAGCCTGGCGACCATGTTCCGGCCGATTGCCGCATTGCCTGGCACACTTCCAATTTCAGCGTTGAGGAAGCAAGCCTGACAGGCGAATCAACGCCTGTTCTTAAAACTGTCTCAGCACTGAAAGAACGGGATACCCCGTTGGCCGAGAGGGCAAATATGATATACATGGGGACATCCGTGGTTTCGGGAAGGGCTAAGGCGGTTGTTATTTACACGGGGATGAATACAGAGCTCGGGAAGATTGCCGGCATGATACAGGAGATAAGGCATGAATCCACGCCGCTTCAGCGCAAACTGGAAGAATTCAGCAAATGGATTGTCAAAGCCTGTTTTGTCCTGGTGGCGCTTGTTTTCCTTCTTGAATGGCTTCGCGGAGGGGAGATAGCCGACGTGTTTTTGACTGCTGTCAGTCTTGCAGTAGCGGCTATTCCCGAAGGACTTCCTGCCGTGGTCACCATAGTTTTGGCCCTCAGCGTCCAGAGAATGATAGAACGAAATGTTCTGATAAGGAAACTCCCGTCGGTTGAAACTCTTGGATGCACGACGGTTATTTGTTCCGACAAAACGGGCACGCTTACCAAAAATGAGATGACAGTCCAGGCGGTCCTGGCGGGTGACGACATTTTTAATGTTACAGGGGTCGGCTATGAACCGAAAGGGGAATATATTTTAGACGGAAAACCTGTGGATGCCGCAAGCAACTTAAGGCTGCATCAATTGTTGAAGGCGTCGGTTTTGTGTAACGGTGCCCGGTTGGTCAAAAGCGGAGATGGATACAGGATAGTCGGCGACCCGACCGAGGCCGCCCTTTTGACTGCGGCGGCGAAGGCAGGTATATGGAAGGAATCCATGGAGAAGGAGTTTCCTTTCATAGACGAAATACCCTTTGACTCTGAACGCAAGAAGATGACCGTTATACGCAAAAATAACGAAGCAGTAACAGCGTTTGTCAAGGGCGCGCCGGAGGGAATATTGGAAGACTGCAGTCATATTGAAAACGAGGGAAAAGCCGTATCCATAACTGAAAAAGATAAACAGAAAATACTTGAATCAAACGTTCAGTTTGCCGACAGCGCAATGAGAGTCCTGGCAGTTGCCATGCGTGATGTGGATAAATCAACTGGCAGCTACGAATCCGAACTTGTCGAAAAAAATCTGACATTCCTGGGACTGATAGCCATGATTGACCCTCCGAGACCCGAGGTGAAAGATGCTGTTTCCATGTGCAGGCAGGCAGGGATAAGAAGCGTCATGATTACTGGGGACCATAAGAATACGGGAATTGCCATTGCCCGCGAACTCGGGCTTTTCCGTGAAGGTTCGCTGGCATACAGCGGTGAAGAGCTGGACGGATTGGACGATGGGCAGCTCATGGATAAGATTGAGGATATATCCGTCTACGCAAGGGTCTCTTCGGAACACAAGCTGAGGGTTGTCAGGGCATGGCGCAGGAAAGAACAGATTGTTGCCATGACCGGAGACGGCGTGAATGATGCTCCTGCCGTCAAAGAGGCAGACATAGGCGTGGCGATGGGCATTACGGGGACAGATGTTACAAAGGAAGTGTCAGACATGGTTGTGACGGATGACAATTTCGCTTCCATAGTTTCCGCCATTGAAGAAGGAAGGGGCATTTATGACAATATAAGGAAATTTGTGCATTACCTCCTTTCGTGCAATACGGGAGAGATACTTGTCATGTTCACGGCGGCTCTCGCAGGCATGCCGGTTCCGCTTTTGCCGATACATATTCTCTGGGTAAACCTTGTAACAGACGGACTGCCTGCCCTCGCCCTCGGGGTGGACCCCATAGAACCCGGCATAATGAGCAGGAAGCCCCGAAAGCCCGGAGAGCCCGTTGTGACCAGGCAAAGGGCCATGCTTATGCTGCTTCAGGGCGCTTTTATAGCGGTATGCAGCCTTCTGGCTTTCATTTTTGTCCTCTATGTCGAAGGTAAAGGATTGGGGCGTGCAAGAACAGCGGCATTCGTCGTGCTTGCATGTGCCCAGCTTTTCCATGCCTTCAACTGCCGAAGCATGAAAATATCCGTTTTCAAGCTCGGAATATTCAGCAACTTGAAACTTGTTCTTGCAGTTTCCGTTTCATTCATTCTGCAGGTTACGGTGGTCTACTTTGCTTTCGGCCGCAAAATATTCAAGACAGAACCTCTCGAAGTTTTTGAATGGCTGATTATTATTGTCATTTCAACATTTCCCCTGCTGGCCATGGAAATCTGCAAGTATTTTTTCAGGAAAAGAAAAGTTCATATTGAATGATTTTATCCGGAAAATTTCTCTGCGATATCTCCCCGGCACGGCCATGGGCAATTCTTCTGCAAGCTCCGGTTTCCACCCGTATTTTGACAAAATGGGCCAGAAAGAATAAAATATCGTTTCTGGTTTTCGGGAAATTATATTATGAAAAAATACAAATCCGTTTTTATCTATGCGTGTCTTATTCTTCCTGCAATAATCTGCCCAGCTTTCCCCTCTTTTTCCGAAACGCTTTCAGGTGTGGAAATCGTGAAGAAAATGGAACAAAACATGAGGGGAGAGTCGAGCTATGGAAAGGCTTCGATGTCAATAAAGACTCCCGGCTGGAGCAGGCATATTGAGATGGACTTCTGGATGTCCGGCAAAGATAATACTCTCATAAAAATCGTTGCCCCTGCCAAGGAAGCGGGACAGGCAACTCTAAAGCGGGGCAGCCTTATATGGTTTTATCATCCCAATGTGGAACAGGAAATGAAAATCAACCATTCAATGATGATGCAGCCCTGGATGGGAAGCGATTTTACTTACGACGACATGATGAAGGCAACTACCCTTGTTGATGATTACAGCCACAGGGTAGCCGGGACAGAAACGCTGGAAGGGAAAGACTGCTGGATAATAGAATCTTTGCCTGCGCCGGGCGTGCCGGTTGTCTGGGGCAAGCAGGTTTTTCTTGTCGGCAGGGATTACCTTCCCATGAGGCAGGAGTTTTATGATGAAAAAGGACGCCTGGTTAAGATTCTTGAGTTTTCAGAACTCAAGTCCATGGGAGGGAAAATGTTCCCATCCGAATGGAAAATGACCAGCGTAAGAAAACAAGAGACTTATACCATTTTGAAATATCACAAAATCAAGTTTGACAGCCCCATAAAAAAAGATATTTTTTCTCTCCGCAGCCTAAAAAAATGACCTGCAAAACCTTTATTCTTATTGCATGGAGAAACGTAAGAAGAAACGGAAGACGTTCGTTTCTTACCGTACTCATTGCCGGAATGGGACTGGCAACCCTTATCATTTCCAATTCCCTGTATGACGGTTTCCATGAAAAGATGATTGAAAACGCGGTGCGCGTTTTCATGGGGCATATCCAGATACACTCTGATGATTTTCACAGGAATCCAACCGTGGACAAGTATTTTGAGCTGTCCGATAAAGAGCTTATTGAAGGCATTCCTTACATAAAGGCTTTCTCAAAACGCGTGAAGTTCCAGGCGCTGGCAAGCACCTCGACCAATTCCCAGGCCGTAATGGCTATTGGAATTGAAGCGGGCAGGGAAAAAGATGTTACCATACTTGAACGGTCCGTTCTTGAAGGAGAATATCTTGACGGAGGCGATAAAAATATCCATTCATGTCTTGTCGGAGAATTCCTTTTTGAAAATCTGCGAATGGAACTGGGAGAAAAACTGGTACTGATGTCCCAATCTTTTGACGGTTCTCTTTCGGCGGATGCGTTCCGGGTTTCGGGTATATGCAGGACGGGCAATCCGGATATTGACCGCTCTTTCGTCTGGATACCCCTTGCTGCCGCACAGGCGATGCTTAATTACGGGGATAATGTCTCTGAAGTGGTTCTTTTCGTGGAACGTTCTGACAGGGTTGATTACGTAAAAAATAAAATAAGCGAAAGGGTGAGCGGCAGGGAACTGGAAGTCCTTTCATGGAAAGAAATTGCACCCGATATTGTTCAGCTTATAGCCCTTGACGTTGCGATGCAAAGGATTCTTATGACCATCATATCCCTTATTGTAGCGGTGGCAGTTATGAATGCGATGCTTATGTCTATCCATGAAAGGTTTACGGAATTCGGAATAATGTCTGCAATAGGCACGCGTCCCGGCCAGATTGTGGGCATGGTCCTCTGGGAATCGTTCTTTCTTGGGATGCTGGGTATCCTGTGCGGGATAATAATCACATTGCTCGGCATGATATATTTCTGCAATCACGGAGTCAACCTTTCTTCTTTTTCCGCGGGAGTGTCCAGGTTCATAGGACTGGAAACAAGGATACTGCCTGTTGTAAAATGGCGGCAGGTTGTACTGTCTTCGTTATTTATTCTGGCGAGTTCAACGATTATTTCCATATTTCCTGCTCTCAAGGCAGCTCATATGGATACAATAAAGACAATACGGCACATATGACGGATGATAAACTTATAAGGCTTGAAAATGTCAGCAGGGTATACAACGGGGGATTCAAGGTTATTGCAGTAGATTCCATTGATTTCTCCGTAGAGAGAGGGGGATTTTGCTGTATAGCAGGGCCTTCGGGTTCGGGCAAAACTTCTCTGCTCAATCTCATTGGGGGGATTGACAAACCCACATCGGGCGATATTTTTATCGAGAACGAAAATATAACGGCTCTCAGCAGGGCAAAGCTTTCCGATTTCAGATTAAAGAAGCTTGGCTTCGTTTTCCAGGAATTAAACCTGATACCTGTTCTCACTGCACGCGAGAACATAGAGTTTCCATTGATGCTGCAGGGATGGAGCATAGAAAAGAGAGAAATTGCCGTGAACGGAATCATGAAAGAACTCGGACTTGAAGGACTTGCAGACCGCAGACCTGCCGCCATGAGCGGAGGGCAGCAGCAGAGAATTGCAGTGGCGAGGGCGGTTGTTTCAGGCCCTTCTCTGGTTCTGGCCGACGAACCTACCGCGAACCTTGATTCCGCCAATTCCCACAATCTTGTCGAGCTGATGAAACGTTTGAATTCCGAAAAAAATATTACCTTCATATTTGCCACCCACGATGAATCGGTGCTCAGGGAAGCGAGGCAGATTGTTTACCTGAGAGACGGTAAAATTACAGGGAAAACCTGAATGAGAACCGCAAATATATTCCAATTATTCATATCATTTTTTATCTTATCCTGTTTTTCATCATGGGGAATAGGAAATGGCTATTCTCCCGGCGTATCTTTTTCCGGTAATTATAAGTCAATTATCTCCCTTATGGATTTCCCGCAGGATAATGTCTACACGGACTTTTTAAACCGTCTTCGGCTGTGTGCTGACGTTGATTTCAGCGAAAATGTAAGTTTTTTTGCCGAATATGCCGTTGAAGTCCATTCCGGGAACATAGTCGGGAGCTTTCCTTTCAATGTTACCAGGCAGATGGAGCCTTCTCAATTCTGGGAACTTGAGAATGTCATTATTGACGGGGACAGCCTGTATGCCAGGCATTACATCAACCGGATGTTTCTTGATGTCTCCCTGTCCAATATGGATATTAAGGCGGGAAGGCAAGCGATAGGCTGGGGAACCGGCAGGGCATGGCATCCGACTGACCCTTTCTATCCCGCCAATCCTCTTTTGTACGAGAGGGAGGAAAGGCAGGGTGCGGATGCCTTGAACGTTGAAATTTTTCTCAATGAGACAACAGCGGTTTCTGCTGTGCTTGCCGGAGAAGGTAAACGGGGAGAACCGGTCAGGGCTGTTAAGTACAGGACGGGAATACTGGAAGCCGACGTTGCGTTAAGTGTTGTAGACGACAGCGAGTTTTCCCTGGGGCTTGATATTTCCAGAACTTTCTGGAACACGGAATTTCACACTTCATTGAGGTATGCGGAAAGCGGCGATACAGAAATCATTGCCGGACTGGACAGGGCTTTTGCCCGGAAATTGAAAATGGGCCTGGAGTATTACAGGAATAACGAGGGAACGGATAACAGAGACCTTTATGAGTGGGAGGCCCTTTTTGAAGGAAAAAAACAATTCCTTGCGAGAGACTACATTTTCGGATGGCTCGACTGTGAAATCACACCGCTTTTCAGGCTTGGGACATATGCCGTGAAAAACCTTAACGACGGAGGATTATATCTTAACCCGCTTGTTAAATATTCGTCAAGCTCCAACACCGAGTTTGAACTCGGTTACATACTTTTTAATTGCAGCGAAACTGATGAATTTTCTTTTTCTCCCGACGTGTTGTATCTCAAGTTCCAGTGGTTTTTCTGATGCCTGAAAGAAGGCTGCGTCCCACGCCCGGTATCACCTGCAAACAGGAAAATCCGGTTGAGAAGAAATCGTTGTTTATTTGAGTATTTTGCCTGTCCTTATAATAGCCAGGACATCTCCCTTGTCGGCATACGGATGCTGGTCGGCAAGGTCCACGTCCATCAGTCTCCTGTGGCACCCGTATTCGTACAGGAAACCGTCTGCAGGAGCCGTTATCTCGGTTGTTTCAAGGTTATCGTCGCTGAAAAGAATGCCGAGCCTGTCTCCCTTGCTGACGGCATCTCCAACCTGTAACCCGTTTTCCACGAAAAGGCCGTTCATGGGAGCCCGTACTTCAGTTTTCTCGGTCGCATAATCGAAAAGCATGACGGGTTCATCCATGCCTTCCAGCTCTCCGTCAAAAATCTTCATATACTTTGAACAGTTGCTCAGCATTCTCAATCCCAGTTTTATTTCCCTTTCGGAAAGCAGGTACTGGCCTGAAAACTCCATTGAGAATGCAAGCCTGCCCGTGGAATTGAACAATCCGCTCAGGGTGAACCTGGTCGGAGGAGTCTCGGGTTTCTTAACCGTTTTCAATATATACAGGGCAGGCAGGGCCGCCGCCCGGGCAAATGCTATCTGTTTTTCGTCGTCATCCGGCAGGGAAGCTGCGACCGTGAAGCGGCTCCAGCAGTGCATGTCTATATTGTGGGTTGACTGTTTGATAAGGTTTTCATTTATGATATAGGCAAGCTGTTCTATCTCGTGTCCTCCGGGGTTTCCGGGCCACGCTCCGTTGATATTGTCAATACCCATGCCTTTGGGCTGGTTGGGAGAGGAATAGAGGTTGTGCCTGCGGTTCCACAGCGCGGGCGGATTGGAAAAAGGCAGAAGGAGTATCCTGCCTTTCACCAGCTTTTCAGCCGCCACCGGACAGAATCTTCTCATTACCTCGCATCCTATCACCTCGCACCCGTGCAGTGCCGCGGTCAGAAAGAAACACGGGCCCTCCTTACCGGAATCTATCTCCCAGTAGGGGAGATTGAATTCCTTTATGTTTTTCACATTGATTTTCAGACTCTTTTTCTTTACCTCTGCCATTTTCTTTCTCCTTTTTCCTGATACAGTTCTACCGGTTATTATTGATTTAAATTTCCAGGGGTTGTCGGAATCAATCGCATCGTAAGGTAAAAGTCAATTCCGCAGGAACGACTGGGATGAAATATCATAGCACAATCCGGATTTCATTGCCAGAGAAAAACAATGTGTGCCTGGTATGCTAAACTTGATTTTTTTTAAAGTGGGTGTAATATATTATACATGGGGAAAATACAAACTCTTAACGGCCCTGTAGATTCATTTCAACTCGGGTCTGTTCTGCCTCACGAGCATCTCCCTCTCTTTGCCCAACCGCAGGATAACGAGTCTTTTCCTCTGTCATCATGGGGGCTTCTCAAAGAATGGTTTGACCCTCTTCTGAACGAATTGGATAAAACGCCTTTCAGGACAATGGTTGAAGTAACTCCTATTGCCCTTGGCCGCGATATTCCCCTGTGGAAGGAGATTGTCGGCAGGAAAAGATTGAACGTTGTGCTCAGTACCGGATTTTATATCGATGAGAGGCAGCCTGAATGGGCGAAAGAAAAGCCGGCCGATGATATAGCGGAGTTCATGGTAAGAGAACTGAAAGAAGGAATTGGCGAGAGCGGTGTACGTGCCGGCATTATCAAGATTGCTCCGGATGCCAGCTCCGGTCAGAGCCGCAAAGTATGTCGTGCGGCGGCGATGGCGTCAAGGAAAACAAATGCAAGGATTACAACCCATTCATGGAAGACCAATCGTCAGGATTTCGACCTTCTCGTTGAATTTGGTGCCGACCCGGGAAACATCTTTATCGGGCATGCGGACTTTGCCGGATTGGAAGAAAACGATTATATCTGCAGGCATGGCGGTAACGTAATATTTACCATGTGGGGTTTGCCTCATATCCTGCCGGACAAGGTGATTTATGAACAGTTTGCCAGACTGGTCAAGTCAGGGCATGTGAACAGGACATTGATATCCATCGACTTTGCCGTACTGCTGGATTCACCTTCCAATCCCTACTATTTCAAGTGGTCTTATGGCGGCACTGACAGAAGGACATTCTCATACATTCCGAGAGTTGTTATTCCGAAATTGTCTGATGAGTATGGAATTAGCCCGGGAGAAATAAGGATTATGACGGAGGACAACTGCCGGCTGATGCTGGACTACGAGACATAGAGAATAAACCTGAGCAATGATATTTTGCCCGCGGGAAAATAATAGTTGTGTCAAAAATAACATGAAAGAATATGAATCGCTAATTATCCCAAATATGTCATTCCGGGCTTGTTTACCCTGGAAGGGATCCTGAAAATTTTATGTGTAGCGGCCTAACGGGACAAGCCGCACAACGTTAAAGACGTCCAATGAATTGGACACGCTACAAATACAAAAGCAAAAATGGGGGGAAACCGGCTGGAATCCCCGGCAGCTTGAGTGAGCCTGTATGCCGGCAAATGTTTTGAGGAAGCTGTTTATCCCGTGAGGGGCGGGGGTTGACAGCCAAATTGGATAAATGCTTTATCCCGTATAAAGGGACAAGTCAGACGTCTTTATCTTTGCAGCACTTGTAGCGAGTTTGATTTATCAGACGCCTTTGCCGTTGCAGCCTTTGTATCGGTGCGATTTATCGCACTTCTTTTCCCCTCTACCCTCTGGGGAGAGGTTAGGGTGAGGGGGCATTTCTCTTTCCCTGTCATCCTGAAACGCTTTTGTTCAGGATCTCAAACGGAGACCCTGAGCCCTTCCATGATAAACAGAGACATCTCAGGGTGACAAGAGAAGGAGTGCTTCGTAGGAAACGGCCCTGTTCCCATTCTCGATGTTTTCAGGAAATAGCATCCATTTTGTGTTCTCCTTTTCAAAACAACGGCAGTTGAAATATTTTACGAATGAGAATAATCTCTGTGGAACTGAAATGAACAAATACTTGGCAGTTAGATTAAGAAGGATGATTCTATTATTATTCTTGCTGTTTCTTTAAGTGCGGCAGCGGGTGAATTTCCATTGATAGTCAACGACATTTCCGGTCTTAAAACATCATGGCCACTGGTGGCAGGCCTTCCGTTTTTTGAAGGAGAAATAAAGGATGTTTCATCAATCCGTATAATGAGTGGAGAAAAGGAAGTCCCGTCCCAGGTAGACGTAGCAGCCACG
>DAOQVZ010000093.1:0-10338 GCA_035341815.1 bacterium | reverse complement strand
ACACAGGTTATAGCGGAGGTTTTTCACATTGATATGCCCGTACTTGGACCTGAATTCAAAAAACTTTCAGACATCGCTTCCGGCACGAGAAAGTGATGAAAGGATAAGGAATGGATACAGCAAAAATCGGGAAGCTGACAGAACCTTTCGGAATAGAGATAGACCTTGAGGCAGGCATAATCATGAACCCTGAAAACCGCATTGTTCGCAGGGCTTCAGACATGCGCGGTTATTATGCCGATGGAAACGCGCTTGAAAAACTTATAGACGAAGGGGACGACCCACTGCACTACGAGGTGCTTGAAGTCCCGGTACCGCAGGAACGGGGACATCTCATGTACTGTATAAGCATACTGCAGCCGGGGGTTGTCGGAGAGGAATGTTTCATGACAAAGGGCCATTACCACTCGGTAAAAGAGACAGCCGAGCTCTACCTGTGCCTTTCGGGAAAAGGTTTCATGGCTATGAAAACAGCAACGGGCAGGTGGGCGGCGGAAAAAATGGACAGGGGGAAAATGGTATACGTGCCTCCCCTTTGGGCGCACCGCTCCATAAACACGGGGAAAGAACCCCTCGTTTCTTTCTGTGTCTACCCTGCTGAAGCCGGCCATAACTACGGAGATATAAAGAAGGAAGGCTTTCCAAGGAGAATTTACCTGAGAAACGGTAACGAAGTGATAGAATGAAGAACGGCAGATATACCAGGGTTATATATGTGAAAAAGTTGGAATTGGGAATTAAAACGCAGTGTATTAGCTTCAAGAAGTCATTATCCCTAACTTCCTCTCCTCGCCGGGGAGAGGATTGAGGTGAGGAGGAATCTGACAAATCAACACCCCCCTCATCCTGCACCTTCTCCCCGAGGTGAGAAGGGAAAATAACTTTCTGACACTGATATGTTACATTAAAACAGTTCTTTTGAAAGTCAAACAGAGGATATCGGATTAGATATCGAAAAGGAGACTATTTATGAGAAATTCAACGCTTATTCTGGCATTATTTGTTTTTGCTTCAGTCGCCGCCAGGTGTGAAAACGATTTGTACGATAGGTGGAAGGAAAGAAGGGAAGCCCTGAAGAAAGACCCCTCGGTCTTACGCTATTACACTTTTGAGGATATATCATCCAGCTCAGACCCGGTAAAGGACCTCACTGGCAAAGAGGGAAACCTCAAGTTCTTCCCGGTAAAGGCAGGAAAAAAAACAGTAGACGACCTGAAGATAATCGAAGGCCGTTTCCCAGGCAAGAAGGCAGTCCGGCTTGACAGGGGATATTACACGGGACCCGTTACGGAGATAGAAAACAAGTCGTTCACCGCGGAATGCTGGTTCAGGAGAAGCGGGCCGGCAACAAAATATGAGGATATAAAAGCGAATGCAAGCACGCTTTTGATGTGCGGCGGGGGACCAAAAGGATGGATACTGGGCATTGGCAGTGCAAGGGTAAGCTCTGTCCCCGAGACCGACCCGGATGGAAAGAAAAGCGTCTACAGGCAGGCAAGGGCAACGGGGAAGTCGGCCATACCTGAAGGTGTATGGAGCCACGCCGCCATGACATGGAACGGGGAAACTGTGATATTTTACATCAACGGCGCGCTCGCTGGAAAGATAAAACACAGCGGCCAGTATAACCCTGCCAAATCATCCCTGCTGGTCGGCTACAACACGTCTGAAATTATTGACATTGACGAGGTGGTAATATATAACAGGGCGCTCTCCCCGGACGAGATACAGAAAGCTGGTTCAGGCGAAAAAGAAATGGGGGCAGAGAAGGTAAAAGAACTTCTCGGAAAAGCGGACAGGCTGATAGAGAAGGGAGATTTCAGCAACGCGCGCCTCGAGTACAAAAAGATAAAGGATGTCGGGGGCATAGAGAATGTCATGGAACTGTCCCTCTTCAACACAGCGGAAAGCTACCGGCTGGAAAAGAACTACGAGCAGGCTCACAAGACCATTGACTCGATACTTGAGATAAAAAACCTGTCTCCCAACTACAGGGCCTACGCCCTTTTTACCGGGGCGGGGATATACGGACAGGAGAAGAAGTATGACAGGGAAAGGGAAACATACTCCAGGATAGCCGGTATCAAGGGAGTCTCGGGAAATGACATCATGCGCGCCAGCATGGGCATCGGAGACTCCTACAGGAACGAGAATAAGCACGGCAAGGCGAGGGAAATATACGAGAAGCTGATGATGGAGGTCCAGGGAGAATACAATCCCAACGAAATGCACAGGCTGGAGCTTGCCGACAGGCTGGAATCGATAGACGGGTTGAAAGACGGAGAAGATATACCAGACCCGAGACAGGAAAGGAATCAATGGATTAACGGCCCCAGGCTTTCGGTTTACGTATCGACATCCGGAGATGACAGGAACAGCGGTACCATGGAGAAACCCTTTGCAAGCATTAAAAGGGCGCAGGAAGAGGTGTGCAGGATAAAAACTTCAGGAGGGATTCCGGAAAAGGGAATATCTATTGTCCTGAGGGGCGGGGAATATTTCGTGGATGAAACCATCTCTTTTACGGGAGCAGATTCTGGGACGGAGGCATCGCCTGTCGTGTACCGGAGTTTTCCCGGAGAAAAGGCGCGCCTGATAGGAGGCAAAAAGGTTTCCGGCTTCAAGCCGGTTTCAGACACGGCCGTGCTCGGGCGGCTTGCCCCGGAAGCAAGAAAGAAAGTCGTAGTTGCAGACCTGAAGGAGAAGGGAATAACAGATTACGGAACCATCCTTAACAGGGGTTCAGGGACTGCGATGCCTGGAGCAATGGAGGTTATATTCAACGGGCAGGTCATGCCCATGTCCCGCTGGCCCAATACTGGCTGGGTGAGGATAGCGGCCCTGGTTGACCCCAAGGGTGATGGAATCTTCAGAAATACGCCTTTCCAGAAGGGAAAGTTCATATATTCGGGAAACAGGCCGGAAAGGTGGAAGGAAGAAGACGACGTGTGGCTGAAAGGCTACATGGGCCCCATGCTTCCGTACGTGGTCAAACACGCAAAGGTTACCTCGATAGATACGGTAAAGAAGATAATTTACCTTGCCGAAGACCCGAGGTGGGCCCACGTAAAGGGGGTTACCTCGACGGGTACAAGCGTTTCAAAGGGATCTCCCTACTTCGCCTACAACATACTGAGCGAAATAGATATGCCGGGAGAATGGTACATTGACAGGAAAGACGGGAAACTCTACTTCTGGCCGCCGGCAGACGCAGGAAAAAACGAGGTGATAGTATCCACTCTGAACATGCCGGTCGTATCCCTGAAGGATGTTTCGCACATGTCATTATACAACCTGACCATTGAAGGAACATGGCAGGATTGCGTAAACATAGAAGGCGGAGAAAACAACCTCGTGGCGGGATGCACCATAAGGAATGCCGGCCAATGGGGTGTGAAAATAATAAGCGGCTGGAACCACGCCGTGGTGGGATGCGACATTTACGATGTAGGAGAAGGAGGAATAAGCCTTGCGGAAAGCAGGGATTACCACGTGGGATATGCCACGGCGTTCGAAAACAGGAGAAAGCTCGTACCCAACAGGTTCCTTGCAGAGAATAACCACATATACCGTTTCAACCGGCTGTGCGGAGGCAACAGGCCCGCTGTAAAGATTGAGGGAATCGGACAGAGGGTTTCCCACAACCTGATACACGACTGCCCCCATTACGGTATCAGCATTTCTTCCAACAACCACATCATAGAGTTCAACGATATACACGATATAGTTGCCCATTCAAGGGAACTGGGGGCGATATACACATGGGATGTCCCCCAGGCAATGACATACAGGGGCAATATTCTCAGGAACAACTTCATCCACCACGTAACAGGCCATTTTTCCCCCAACGATTCCCACGGGGTCAGGGCCGTCCACATTGACGGGCTCAGTTCCAACCTGACAATTTCCGGGAACGTCCTTTACAGGACAAACGGCGTATCATCTTCCGCCCCGGACTGCCGGTTCGAGAATAACGTTTTCGTTAATTGCTTCCCAGGGATAAGCCAGGGCAACAGGAGCAACATAGTGGAGAGCGGCGGGAAACTGACAACAAGGGGGAATGACGCGGTAAGGACATGGAGAAGGTTTGATTACAGGACGCCACCCTGGAGCACGAGGTACCCGCAGCTACTCCATGCCCTTGAAGAAGAAAAGAGGCCCCTCGGATGGCCGCGCAACATAACAATAGAAAGGAACATAGGAAAGGGCGGCCCCATGCTGACAGTATCGGGAAGCATCAGGAAAGACCTTCAGATAAGAAATAACATGGAAGAAACAGACCCCTTTTTCTTTGATGAAAAGAAGGCCGACTTCAGGATAAGGCCGGGGTCACCGGTTTTCGGGACCGTGGGCTTCCAGCCCATCCCCTTTGAAAATATTGGACTCTACCCAGATACACTCAGGGCATCATGGCCGGTAGAAAGGGAGATAGGAAAGTATTTCGACCCACGCAAGGAGAATATTGCAGTAAAGGAGAAGGAGGCAAACATCTACAGGAGGACAAAAGAGGTCAGGATAGACGGGAAGCTTGAAAAAGACGAATGGATGGGGCTTGACAGGTCAAAGGCAATACTTCTTGACAGGTACTACAAAGCATCCCAGCAGGCGGGCCCCGCCAGTTACGCATGGCTCATGTTCGATGACAGCTACATGTACGTGGGAGTGGAGCACGGGCCGGACCCGTGGCAGGAAGACATGTCTCTTACACTCAAGGACATCACCGCGAACTGGGCTTCCATGGAAATAGCCATCGAGGGACGGGTTGAGTCAGACACGAAAAGCTGGTGGCTGCCGGATATGGATACAGGTCCTATATACATATTCACAGGTTATGCAAACGGGAACAAGAAGATACATGACAGCTATTTCAAACTGCCCGAAGACCTGAGGAAGTTTCTCGAAGAAAAGACAGAATATAAGGCTGAGATGGTCGACCTTGCCACTTACCAATGGACAGGGGAATTCAAGATACCGCTTTCAGCCATGGGCATAGTTCCCGGGGACATCAGCAGCACCAGGTTCAACATCGGGGTTTTGAGAAGAAGGGACTGGGTCGGCTGGATGTACACGGGAGGAAAGATATGGAGACTGGAAGAAGGCGGCAGGATAAATTTCCAGAAATGACCTGAACAATGTGAAAAGCGGCATTTCCGCATTTTTTCAATAAGGAGAATCCGTGAGCAAGGGGAAAAAAAATATCAATGTGTGCCTTTTCGGGGCAGGAAGGGCGGGCATGATTCACGCCCGGAATTTCAAAAACAGAGTACCGAATGCAAGGCTTGCAGCCATATCCGACCCGGACAGTAAATCTGTTGCTGAATCCTGCAGGGAACTTGAGATTGAAAAGTCTTACGCCGATTTCAGGAAAGCAATGGCCGACGAAAGCATAGACGCCGCCGTCATAGCCGCTCCGACTGCGTTCCACAGGGAAATAGCCGTTGCAGCCGCCGAAGCGGGCAAGCATATACTGTGCGAGAAACCTATGGCTCTTACCGAAGAAGAGTGCGATTCAATGATAGAGGCGGCAGAAAAACACGGCGTCGTTCTCCAGATAGGATTCATGCGAAGATTTGATAAAAGCTTTATACACGCCAAAAAGGTTGCAGAAAACGGAGATATAGGCGACATCGTGCTGGTGAAATCCCTTACAAGGGGCCCCAGCGTGCCGCAGAGATGGATGTATGATGTTGAGAAAAGCAACGGACCCCTCGCTGAGGTAAACAGCCACGATATAGATACCCTGAGATGGTTTACCGGAAGCGAATTTGACACTCTTTACGCATCCGGTGCGAATTACAGATGCAGGCAGGTAAAAGATGAATTCCCGGATTTTTACGACAACGTGATAATGTCGGCAGTCTTCAAAAACGGGATGCAGGGTTTTATAGACGGCGCCCTTTACGTGGAATATGGTTACGACGCAAGGGCAGAGATACTCGGAACTAAAGGAGTTATTTTCGTGGGGCAAAAAGAGGAAACTGCCGTGCAGACAATTACAGTAAACAGCGGGGCGAGCACTCCGTTTGTAAAAAGCTGGCGCAACCTATTCAGGGAAGCATACCTTTCAGAAGACATCAGTTTCATAGAAACAATACTGGATTCCGGAAACCCTGTTGTAAGAGGGCTTGACGGGAAAATGGCCGTGAAAGTTGTTAAAGCCGGCAACCTTTCCATAAAAGAAAAAAGGATTGTCTCTCTTTAACAGTTAGGAGAGAATCGTGGATAAAAATACCAATGTTGTTTTCATACTGTCAGACGACCAGGGAAGCTGGGCGATGGGATGCGCCGGCAACGGGGAACTTGAAACACCCAATATAGACAGCCTTGCGCAAACCGGCATAAGATTTGAAAATTTTTTCTGCACCTGCCCGGTATGCTCTCCCGCAAGGGCATCGATACTTACAGGCACCATGCCTTCCAGCCACGGCATACACGACTACCTCTCAGGAGGAGATTCCGTTTCTGTTTACGGGAAAAAACATGAGCTCGTTGAATACCTTGAAAAAAAAGAGGGGTACACGGATTTCCTTGCAAGGGAAGGCTATCTCTGCGGGATGGTCGGAAAATGGCACATAGGAAATTGTTACAGGCCCCAGAAAGGCTTTTCTTTCTGGCACCCTTTCCTCGGAAGATACTATAACCACAGGCAGGTTGAAGCGGGAAAAGAGATTCCGCATCCGGAATATTCTACGGATGCCATAACGGGGAAAGCCCTTAATTTTCTTGAAACCGCAAAAAAAAGCGGTAAACCTTTTTATCTCGGTATAAACTATATCTCTCCTCACTCTCCATGGGAAAGGGAAGACCATCCGGCAGCAACTTTTGACCGCTATTACAGGGATTGTCCGTTTGATTCTGTTCCATCAGGGAAAAAACCTCCGGAATGGGCAAGGCGTTTGAATATCCCCGTAAAGGACGAGGAAACAAGGAGGGTTTTTCTGAGCGGGTATTTTGCTGCTATATCAGAGATGGACAGGAACATAGGGCAAATCATGAGGTGGCTGGAGCATAACGATTTGAGAAAGAATACCCTTGTTGTATTCATGAGCGATAACGGTATGAACATGGGACATCACGGGATTTTCGGCAAGGGCAATGCCACTTTTCCGCTGAACATGTTTGAAGAATCCGTAAAGGTTCCCTGCATATTTTCCCACCCCGGATTCATACCGTCAGGCAGGGTGGATTCATCCCTGTTAAACCAGTACGATTTTATGCCTACCATTCTTGAATATGCGGGAATTAAAGGCCATGACAGCAAAGATTTACCCGGGAAGAGCTTTCTCCCGGTCATTCTCGGGAAAAGCCTGGATGAAAAAGAATTCGTGGTTGTTTTTGACGAATACGGTCCTGTCAGGATGGCAAGAACGAGGGACTGGAAATATATACACAGGTATCCTTACGGACACCACGAGCTTTACAACCTGTCAAACGACCCGGGCGAAACCGAAAACATTGCGGGACTGCCGGAATACGAAGCAAGGGAAAACGAAATGAGAGGTATGCTCAGGGAATGGTTTTTAAAATACGGAGACCCTTCAACAGACGGGGCTTACGAAGCAGTTACGGGATTCGGGCAGGTAGGTCCCTGCGGCAAAAGGGCAAAAGGAAGGAATAATTTCAACCCGGTGAAGAAATGAAAAGGATATGCCTTATAGGAACAGATATCGGAACCCAGGGAACTAAAACTACTCTTTTCAATAGAGGGGGTGAAGTTCTGGCTGAGGCTTTTGAGCCTTCCCGTCTCATAACGGACAGCAAAGGCGGGGTTGAACAGGACCCTGAAGAGATATATTCATCGGTTCTCAATACAATGCGCGCCGTCATGGAAAAATCAGGCGTGCGGCCGTCTGAAATAGCCGCCGCAGGCATAGACGGACAAATGGCCGGCATTATCGGGATAGACAGGAAATGGAATGCCGTCACTCCTTACGATTCATGGCTGGATACAAAGTGTGAAAAGTATATCTCCAGAATGAAAAAGGCCGCGGAAGATGAAATAATCAGAACGACAGGTTGTCCCGTAACTTACGCTCACGGGCCCAAGATACTCTGGTGGAAGAACGAAAAACCCGGGGCATATTCAAAAACGGCAAAATTCGTCATGCCCTCAACTTACGCCGCAGGCAGGCTCGCCGGATTGCAGGCAGAAGAAGCATACATAGATTACACCCACATACATTTTTCAGGTTTCTGCAGTGTTGAAAAAAAAGAATGGTCTGAAAACCTGATTAAGGAATTCGGGGTGGAAAGGGATAAACTGCCTGAAGTAGTTGAACCATGGAAAATAATCGGCAAGCTTTCACGGGAAGCGGCTGAAAAATGCATGCTTGCAGAAGGAACCCCGGTGGCGGCAGGATGCGGGGACCAGGCGGCAACTTCCCTGGGAGCCGGGATAACGCAACCCGGAATGGCATTTGATGTAGCCGGCACCGCATCTGTTTTTTCCTGCTGTGTAGATACCTATAACCCCGACGTGGGAAATAAGACGCTTCTTTTCCCGAGATCCGTCATAGAAAACCTGTGGATACCCCTCGCATATATAAACGGAGGCGGACTTTGCATCAAGTGGTTCAGGGATAATTTTGCAGGAAAGGAAACCACGTATGATATACTGGATTCCGAGGCGGGAAAGATTCCTCCTGGAAGCGAGGGGCTTATCTTCATACCTCACTTTGCCGGAAGGGTATGCCCTAACGTTCCGGGCATGAGAGGAAGCTGGCAGGGTATTAATTTTAACCACAGGAGAGAACACTTTTTCAGGGCTGTAAGGGAAAGCATCGCTTATGAATACGGGATATACATGGATATACTCCGACATCTCACGGGCAGGAACGATTTCAGCAACGTGTTCGTACTGGGAGGGGGAGCTCAAAGCAGGTTATTCAACAGGATAAAAGCCGACGTACTCGGCATACCTTACACCACCCTGAAAATGAATTCTACGGCAACTCTGGGCAGCGCCATCGTTGCCGGATATGCCTCCGGAATTTACGGGGATATGGCCGAAACGGCAGAGAAAATGGTTCAGAAGGGAGAAGTTTTCTTTCCTGACCCGGCAAACACGGAAGTCTATAAAGAATATGCCGGCCTATACAGAAAATACCTGCAGGTGCTGGAAAAAATCAGGTAGAAAATTCAGGCGGGCTGAAAGAGTCACCCCTTCACTATCTCATCTTCTTTTGAGATCCTGAATAGAAACATTTCAGGATGACAAAGGAGAAAGAAGCCGCACTTGTCCCGTTATAGGGATAAATGCTTTATCCCTGGCTTGTCCGGGAGTCCGCTGCAATGAAAATGGAAAAAGCTCATAGAGGATGAAAAGAGAATTGGCAGATGGTAAATAAAGGAATGATACAGTCTGTTACAGGTATCGTGGAAAAAAGCAAGCTTGGTTACTGCCAGTGCCACGAACACCTTTTTATTTCAAAGGGGGAAAGTTTCAGGCTCAACCCGGCACTGTGGATGGATGATAGCGAAAAAACCGTTGAGGAGCTGAAAAGTTACAGGATGGCGGGAGGCAGGAGCCTGGTGGATGCACAGCCGGCAGGCTGTGGAAGAATGGCTGACAGGCTTAAGAAAGCATCTGAAAAAAGCGGCATACAGATTATAGCGTCAACAGGGTTCCATAAACTCTGTTTTTACCCTGAAAAACATCATATAAGGCATTCAGGTTCCAATGCACTTGCAGATATGTTTATCTCGGAGATAATGGAAGGCATGTTCATATCGGATTCAGGGAAAGAAGCATCCCGAATGGAATCAAAAGCCGGCATCATAAAGGCCGCCCTGGATACAGAAGGGTGGGATGGTTCTTACAGGAACCTGTTTGAAGCGGTATTTCGGGCATCAAGGGAAACAGGCGCTTCCATTATGTGCCATGTGGAAAAAGGGGCGGATTTTCCCGGCGCTGTGAATTTCTTCATGAAGAATGCAGCATCTCCGGCAAGCGTGATATTCTGCCACCTTGACAGAGCAACATACGATATCGGATTACACAAGGAAGCCGTTAAAGCGGGTTTTTACCTTGAGTATGACACCATAGCGCGTCCCAAATACCACAGCGATGAAAAAGAAATCAAACTGATATCGGAAATGGCAGCAGCGGGTTTTGAGAAAAGCATACTGCTCGGACTGGATACAAACAGAGACAGGTTGAAAAGCTATGGAGGGAAAACAGGGCTTGATTACATCATCACAGAATTTATCCCCGGAATGAAATCTGCCGGTATACCCTTAAAAACCATAGAGAATTTCACTGTAAATAACCCGGCAGATGCCCTCTCTTTTAAATGAATCCTTCTAATTCTTCATCTCTCGGAAAGTCGCAATTCTTTC
>DAOQVZ010000092.1:0-10382 GCA_035341815.1 bacterium | reverse complement strand
GCTCTCCTGAAAATGATGAAACACCTTTAAGGCTTCCGTCAAATAAAAAGAGCGCCCTTGTATTCTCGTCCATCTCAAAATCTTTCAGGGGAGGTTTAAAATCATCCTTGTACCTTACAATATCAGATATCCTGAGTATGTCCACGGCCCCGTCGAGAGGGCCGATTACAATATTTTTCCCTTCTTTAAGAAGAGTTACAACTTCCTTGCCGGAAGGTATGCGGAGGAACCTGTTCATCCACCTGTCCCTGTGATATTCCATCCTTTTGCCGTTTGCAAATATGGAAAATTCCCATTTCAGGAGAGAAGGAACCGGGGATTTCAGCTGTGCAGGACCGCCCAGTGCAAGCAGGGGAGTCCTGCCTCTCACGTAGCGCACGGCAAGGATGTTGTCTCCCTTTACAAGTTGGACGTTAACCGTATGGTTCCATATGGAAACGGGCGACTGTATATCGGACGACAGGGAAGAGTCAAGAACGGGTGTACCGTTGACCCATGCCTCCATAATGCCGTCGGCCCCCATGCCGAAAGTAACTTCCTGGTCAGTTTTTGAATTGAGCTGCAGAAAAACGTAAGCGGCACTTCCTGGAGGTTCCAGCCGGAGGACGCGTGGAAATTCGTAAAAGGTTTCCCTCACCACAAAATCCCTGCCTTCAACAGACTGGTCGTCAAACTCTATCTGTTCGGGATAGCTTTTAAGCACTTCCGCCGGCAAAACGGGGGCTTCTCCATCCACGGGACCGAAAACCCTCCACCTGAGAGGCATCTTTATATCCCCGGCAGGCGGAGGCATGTCCGCAATAGACTTTTTTACGTCTTCAAAAGCCCAGGTAAATGCCAGGTGATTCCACTCCCCTGCCTTGAAAAGGTGTTCTTCTTCCCTTCCTATCTGGGATTTTGCGTTCAGGTGAGGGGCTGGCTTCTCGGCCCCGGGCAGCGAACACAGCAGTTCCATTATCAGGTCGCTGTAAAGGAAACTCTTGCCCGGACCTCCTCCGTACCTGTAACCGAGATGCATATGCGGTCCCGTCAATAATGAACGGACCCTGAAACTGTTACCCCTTCCGAGAACAATATCCTGGCTCGACCAGTCCGGTTTATACCAGAACTCAACTGTCCCCGTTAATCCGGGGAAAAAAGAGTAGCTGCCGTCCTCCAGCTCTCTTCCCCTGGAAAAACTCAGGGTCTTTTCTCCCGTAAGCCTCACAGCCTTACCTTCTTTCCCTTCCACAAATTCCAAGGGAGCCGTCCTGGCGGTTAAAACCTGCTTCTTCAAAGGTCTGCCCGTTACCTCCTCCGGCAGCCTGCCGGGAGACCTGAACGCCACAACAGGTTCAATATTGAGAAGCTTCGTGAAGGAGACCTGGGTCGCTTCAATGCTCCATATACCGCTTCGTCCGTTAACCGGGATAGAAACCCTTCCTGTATTCTCTTCGCTCGATTCCAGTATTACCTGTCCATCGGGCCCCTTGATCTTCTGCGGACGGCCAAGGAATATCTCCAGGTTTTTCAAACCATCCGGCACCCGGAAAAAAAACAGGTTTTCTTCACCCAGCCTCTGTCCTCTCAGTCCGGAAGTCATAGTCATAGACCAGAAACCTTCCGGACAGTAAAGGGACACCTTGTCCGTTGTCGCATCAAGCACGGTGAAAATATCGGCGCCGCCCAGGGAAAGGCGGTACAATCCCGTCTCCGTTTCCCCTGGAACGGTAATTTTTGCATGATAAGAAGAATACGGGGTAGTCGTCCTGTCAAGCAAGGTTTCAACCATGTTTTTGCCTCCCCCTCCGCTTACTTCGATACTTACCCCTTTAACCGGTTCGCTTTCTTCTTCATAAGGATTATATTGCAACACCTTTAGACTTAAGCCGTCACGCCCACTTGAGGACCTGAAAAAAAGGTTAATGACCGTATCTTTGCCCTTCTCATGGTGGAAAAGGGCGTCTGCCGGAGTCATAACCGAGGACTTTACCAGCACGGGGAAAGGTCTGTTAAGCCATCCTTCCTTTTCAATCATCTTCATGGCAACAGGTATTCCCACGAAAGGATGTATATTTGCAGGTATAAGGAAACGGCTTGGAAGACTTCTCCATTCGTAAGGGTCTGCCGGCATCTCCTTGAGCTGTTCGGAAAGAGGAGGGGGCATCGAATCCATACCGTCCTTCAGTGTTTCCTCCACCACCGGCCTGTAATTCTTATTGCCGGTCATCCAGTATGCCGCGGTATACGCGAAAGCCGTGCTGTTCTGGTAAGAAATGGCATTGGGGCTCCGGTTGAACCGGTAACGGTGGTCAACTATTTTCAAAAGGGTATCTTTTCCCCGTTCATCACCCGTCGTTTTGTAATAGAAGTAGAGGTCCAGTATATGCCTCTCGTCCTTATACGTGGAACTGTTATAGGACATGTAAGCAGGATTGAGTCCCACGGGATTTTCGGCAAGGAAAAGAGAATCGGCGAGTTCTTTCGCCAGCCTGTGAAAATCCTCGTCCCATTCCCGCATGTAAAGAACGGACAGCTTGCGTAAAAGAAGTATTGATATGGTTGTTCTCCAGTTCAGGGCATCTTCAAGGTTCCAGTTTTTCTTTATTGATTCCCCAACGAGAACCGTGAGTTCACGAGAGGCTTCGTCTCCGGTAAGATAATATTCAAGAAGCCAGTGGCCGATATCACTTGAGCTGTTGCCCATTCCGAAAAACCTGCTGCCGTTTCCCCAGTAATGGGGCATCCTGCTTACAGGCGCATTCTGCCTTGTGAAAGCCCCCCTCGGTTTTTCGGGGGCGTCCCACCGCACAATCCCGAAATCTCCGAGCAGCCTTCCATACTTGTGGGTGTATTCATAGTATCGCCTTTCGCCGCTGCGGACGAACAGGTTCCATGCATTGCGCTGAAGGTTATAGGCATTCATGTTGCCGTAAGAAAGGAACTCGGCAAGCCATTTTCCCTGTCTCTTCTGGTACCTCAGATAGCAGTTGTGCCCCCAGTTGATAAAACCCGTCATGGGAAATACTTTGTAAGGCACCATTAGTTGTTCCCACGCCTCGGAAATGAGAGCTTCTTCTTTCGGGAACATTGCAGGGTCTTGGTGGCGCAGAGGAAATCCTATTGCTTCCGTTGCACACATCCATTGGGGGTCGGCCATTGCCAGCGGAATTCGGGAAGCGGCATGGGCGGCTTTCCTTACCAAAGGTTCGTTATAGGGGCCCGTGTGGGGCAGGAACCATACATCATGGGTACGCGCGGCTCCCTGGGCGTTACTGGGGATTGTTTCCAGCTTCTCTGTCCCGGGGGACAGGGGACCTATTTCCGCCCAGCTTTTCCAGTAATCTTTTACAAGCGTTTTTGTCCTGAAATCAAGTTCCCTGACACAGCGTCCCGACCAGAATACAGCCTTTGCACCCGACGGCCCAAAAGAGATTTCCTTTGGGAATCTCTCGGCAAGCCAGGGCATCACAAGGGTTATCCCGTGGCTCCCGTAATCTCCGTGTCCCCAGTCTCCCGCAACCGGAAATTCTTCAGGAGCCCTTCCCGTTCTGCCAACTGCCGCCCTGCTTTCCCTTTCTGCGAAATGAGGGTACGTATCCTGCATCATGAAAACATCCCTGCCCTGTGTCTCAACACTCTTTATTGTTTCCTGCCCTGGTGCGCCTGCTGCGAAATATGTGTTTCCGGGCGTTGCGGGAGTCCTGAATTCCAGACCGTAATCCTTAATCCATATTTTATTGGTATCCTCAGTGAATATTATTGAATGGGTTATTCTTACGTACGGAGTGCCTGCGGCAAAGTAGAACCAGGCTTCTCCGCGGGCCAGCTTTTCCCCTTCTTCCGTTACGTACCAGCCCGAACGCTTTACCACAAAACGGCCCGGACCTTCCTTTAATACCTCGTTTTTGACTTCCGCAGACCTGCCGGAGATGCGGGCTGTCCTGCCAGAATTGTCCACCATGTACGCCCCGGAGCCGGAACCTTCCAAGACAGACGTTCTACCGCCGCCTGTAACAAGCCATGCCTGCCCGAATAAAAGATTGTCCCGGTCAAAACTGTATATTGCCTCTCCCGTATCCACGGTGAAGCCCCCGTCAGGCTGCAGGGTCACCTTCAGCGGCTTGGAATATGCGCATCTTCTTACTCCAGATCCGTACTCGACCATGTATTCCGCCCGTGGCGAATCGGTAAACCCTGCAAGCGCCCAGCGTATGCTTCCGTCGCGCCAGGTTGCCGCAACGTCAACCTGGCAGGGGACCTCCCTGCCTGAGCCGGTTATGCGTATTGCAGAAGGATCTTTAAGTTCTCCCTCGGGAAAAGCAAGGCTTGCGACAAGAGGCCACGGACCGTCAAGACCCGATACGTCGTTTATCTTCAATGAAAAACTGCCCGAATAGGCATGCACGGTGGAAAATGCGAGACAGATAAAAAAGAAGAAGCCTGCAGGAAGACATTTGCTCCGATTCATGGTTTTTGCTCCTTGACAATTTACAAAGTAATCTTATAAGGAGGATTCTTGCCCACCTGTATCCACCAGTGTGTTTTACTGGTGTGATAGTTGGTTGCCTCTACAAACCTTGTTATGTTCACAGACTCCACGTGGCCGTCAATAAAAAGAAGGTTCTGCCTTCCTGAATGCCTGAAATGTGTGGCCCCCGATGCAAAAGCAGTTGCCGGATTTGCAGCCACGCTGGACCACGTTGACAGTGTGAACGTTCCGCTGGGATTGACATAAAACTGGTGGTTTGGCTTTGAAGAGTTATTCTGTCCGATGGACTCTCCGATTATCCAGAACTGCTGTGGATTCCTTAGCCTCGGTGCGTAAACCCAGCCGTGGTTTCTGATAAAATCAAGCTGTTCATACCGCCGTCCGTAAATATAATCGGGCATCGAACTGTCAGCCTTGTAAGGAAGAGCTGCGGGGCAGGCTAAAACCTCGGTGGAAACATATCCTGTCAGGTTGCCTCTCGTATTATCGGCAGATATATTTGGGAAAGCAGTCTCCAACCTCAGCGTCATGTATCCTTCATAGTCGTTCGCATAAAGAAGAAGCCCTATACCTATCTGCTTCAGGTTATTGATGCAAACAGCGCCTTTCGCCCTTTCCCTCGCTTTGCTCAAAGCAGGCAGCAGCATAGCCGCAAGTATGGCAATGATGGCGATGACCACCAGAAGCTCTATAAGAGTGAATCCATTTTCCCTTTTCATTTCTCTGTCACCTCCAGGTATTGTTTTACTTACTGCAAAATATCAATAGGTCGTGTTAAGGTCCCTAATCGTACAGGGGTTGGAAACCACGCAATTTGGCAACTGGTCCTGCGGAAGATACCCGACGGCCGTGCTGGTGGCGTGCGGTCGTGCAGGAACCCATTTTGCATGTCCTCCCACGTAAAGAACGTTCAAACCTTCCCGTCCATGGAGATACCTATCCCTGACAATAAGATTCTGTTCCCACCTGTCCCCGGTGTATCCCGTCTTTGCATCTGCAATGATGGCGGTATCGGAATGGGTTTAAAGAGTCAACCCGTAAGCATACGCGTAGGAACATGTGCCTGACCCTGTCATACTGGAAGATGTGCGTGCCAGCAGCTCCCCGATAGGAGAAGCCTTGTCCATGGAACTCGGGCAGATGAAAAGATTATAGTTTGTCACATACTGGCTCGTGTCAAATTCAGGGGTTGAAGGGTCAATCTGCCCTGTTAGAAGAGCCAGAGAAACATTGGTTTTGGAAAGAGCCGTCGCATGTTCATGCACGGGGAAATACTGACCCCAGTCATTTGCGTACATGTGAAGGGTCAGTCCTATCTGCTTGAGATTGTTCAGGCAGACCCCCCGTCTCGCTTTCTCTCTTGCCTGTTCCAGCGCCGGCAGGAGAAGCGCCGCAAGTATGGCAATGATGGCTATGACTACCAGAAGCTCTATGAGAGTGAATCCGCTTTTTCTCTTTTGCATTTTTCTCACCTCCCTTTACCCCGTTTACCCCGGGTTTTGAAAATTCCTCCTAAATTATGATTGGGCAATGTTTTTGCAGCGGGCTTTCCAACGCTTGTTACCCTGAATTTATTTCATGAAGAGTTTCCGGCCCGGGATTATTTCCTGCCTTTCGATTCGAAAACAACCCGGCCTTTGCAGACGGTTGCCATGACCTTGCCTTTCAGCTTCCATCCGACGAAAGGAGAATTTTTGCTCTTTGACAGGATTTCTTCTTCCTCGTAAACCCACTCAAGCGCCGGATCAACAATAACAAGGTCTGCCCTCATTCCCTCTGCAATACTGCCCCTGTCTTTAAGCCCGAGAACCCTTGCCGGCCCATCTGTCCAGGCAGATATTATCTGCCTGATGCCAGGTCCCTTTTCTGACAGCCCCATAGACAGGGGAAGCGCCGTCTCAAAACCTATAATGCCAAAGGGGGCATTTTCAAAACCGGATTCTTTTTCCTCTATACTGTGAGGTGCGTTGTCTGTAACAATACAGTCAATAGTGGCGTCTTTCAATCCGTCAACGAGCGCCTTTAAATCCTTTGCCGTCCGAAGCGGCGGAGAAACTTTTGCGTTTGCATTGTATCCTTCAACCGCTTCCTCTGTTAATATAAGATGGTGAACGGTAACCTCGCAGGTAATATTGGGACAGTTTTTCCTGGCTCTCCTTATTGCATCTACGGCCTCTTTAGTTGAAAGATGCGCTATGTGCAGCAGTCCTCCGGTAAGTTCAGCCAGTGCGATATCCCTGTTTACCATTATTTCTTCCGACTGGCGAGGGATGCCTATAAGCCCCATTTTGGCGGAAAGGGCGCCTTCGTGCATTACTCCGTTCTTTGAAAGAAATTTATCTTCCGAGTGGGAAATAATCCTTTTCCCGTAAAGTTTCGAGTATTCAAGAGCACGCCTCATCACAAGGCTGTCCATGACGCAATCCCCGTCGTCCGAAAACGCACAGGCGCCTTCCTGGACCATTTCGCCGTAGGAAGCAAGTTCTTTCCCTTCCCTGTTGACGGTTATGGCCCCCACGGGAAGAACATCGCAGTAAGCTGTAAGAGCCCTGTTTTTAACAAAACTTATCGCAACCTTGTTGTCGAGAGGAGGAGACGTGTTGGGCATGCAGCATATAGTTGTAAAACCGCCCTTCACGGCCGAAAGGCTTCCATTGACTATGGTTTCCTCATCCTCCCTGCCAGGCTCCCTCAGATGGCAGTGCATATCTATCAACCCTGGGAAAACGTAAAGTCCCTTTGCATCGAGAATCCTGCAGGATGCATCCTTTTTTATATTCTTATCAACACCTGCAATCATTCCGTGCCTTACCAGAATATCGTATTTCCCTTCGATTCCCTGCCTTGGTTCTACCAAATACCCGTTTTTGATTATCATATCCATGGTTTTTGTCCTGGTAAGTATCCCTTTTGGTCTCTCCTGTTATGAAAATTATATCATTTTCTCCTTTTTTATCAATTTTTTTCTGCCTGTCCTGCGCTCTTTGTTGCAAGCGGCAGAACATTGCCGCACAGATATAGTGAGCCGCACACGCACCAGTTTCCGGGATGCTTGAGCATATACCTGTATGCCTTCCTGTAATCCGGGATGACCGCCGTCTTGATGTCTTTCCTGCCGATTGCTGCCGCGAGAACCTGCGGGTCCATGGCCCTTTCCGTTTCAGGCCTGGTGAAAACGAGCTCCCCGATATTTCTGTGCCTCTGCAGGATATGAAGCATCTTTTGCCAGTCCTTGTCCTTGAGAATACCGGCCAGGAATGAAACTTTTTCATGGGGGCAAATCGACCGCAGGCTTTTGACGAGAGTTTCCATGCCGTCGGGATTATGGGCCCCGTCAATTATCAAGAAGGGGTGCTTTCTCAATATCTGGAACCTGCATGGCCAGACAACTTTGCCCATCCCCTGATAAACCGCCTCTCTTTTAACAGGGAAACCGCATTGTTCCAAAAGACCCAGGGATTGAAGGACAAGCGACATGTTTTCTATCTGGTGGCTGCCAAGAAGAGGCGTTCGGATACCAGGAAAGTTTTTTTCCCCGTAGAAATTGAACTTCTGCCCATCGGAGGAAAAACCCGTTCTTCTTGCCCTGAAATCTTTACGGTAAACATACAGTGCCGATTCCTTTTCTTTTGCCTTTTCCGATATCACTCTCATGGCATCTGGTTCCTGGGCAGAAGTTATCACCATGCTGTTTTTCTTGATTATCCCCGCCTTCTCATTGGCTATTTCTGCATATGTCTTGCCGAGAAACTGGGTATGTTCAAGCCCAATATTTGTGATGATTTCCATGAATGAAGGCAGCACGTTTGTTGAGTCAAAACGTCCTCCCATTCCGACCTCGCAAATCAGGATATCTATCTTGCTGTCAGCAAAAAAAGAAAAAGCGAGAACTGTGATTGCTTCAAAAAAAGTGGGATTAAGATGGTAAGGTTCTTCCTGCAGAACGGCCTGAAGCTCTTTTATCTTGCCTGTGAATATTTTTTCCTCTATCTTCTGTCCGTTTATGGTTATTCTTTCCTTCAGGTCGACCAGGTGGGGGCTTGTGTAGAGGCCTACCCTGTATCCCGCTTCGCCCAAAACCGTGGCAAGCGTTTTGGCGACAGAACCTTTGCCGTTGGTTCCGGCAATTAGTATCGACTTGTATTTATAATGAGGATTACCAAACTTTTCCAGCAGGTTGACCGTCTTTTCCAACCCCAGTTTAATGCCGAAATCCGAAAGATGAAGCAGAAATTCTATTTCAGGTTGACTGTTCATGAATGAAAAATTTGGAGTATCTTGCCGATAGTCTGTTTCAATTCCTGCCGTCCGGAAATGATATCTATCATCCCGTATTCGTAAAGAAATTCCGTTCTCTGGAAATTGGGAGGCAGTTTCTGCCTTATTGTCTGCTCTATCACCCGGGGGCCCGCAAAACCTATCAAGGCTTTAGGTTCGGCTATTATAATGTCCCCCAGGAAAGCAAAACTTGCCGCAACCCCTCCCATGGTAGGGTCGGTAAGTACAGATATGTAGAGCAGTCCTGCCGATTTCATTTTACCTATCACTGCCGATGTTTTTGCCATCTGCATGAGGGACAGCATCCCTTCGTACATCCGGGCGCCGCCGCCGCCGCCCGAAACAATCACCAGCGGCATTTTCTTTTCAATTGCAAATTCGGCCGCCCGAACAAACTTTTCACCGACCACAGAACCCATGCTTCCCATTATGAATCCTGCGTCCAGGACTCCGAGCACCGAAGGTATGCCTTCTATCCTGCCTTCACCCGTAACCAACCCCTCTTTCATCCCGGTCTTGAACATCTCTTCCTTAAGCTTGTCCAGGTAAGCTTTGACACCGGTAAAGTTGAGAGGGTCCGAGGAAACCATGCTGCCGTTAATCTCTTTGAAAGAATTATTATCCGCCAGCGAGGCTATTCTTTCATACGCGGACATCCTTCCGTAAAACTGGCAGTGGGTGCATATTTTAAGGTTTTCCTCCCACTGTTTCTTGTATATGAGCTTTCCGCATTGTTCGCATTTTATCCATAAATCTTTCTTAATTGACGGTTTTTCCTGGGGCTGGAGATTTATATACTTCTTCTTTTTAAATATCATATAATCACCCTGCTCTTGCTCAGTACCGTTCTAATCTTCTGAAGGTTATCCGGAGAAGGCCCCGTAAGAGGCAGCCTCCATTCCATTTCTATCATGTTCATCATGGAAAGTGCCGCTTTGACGGGAATAGGATTTGTCTCTATGAAAAGTATTTTGAAGACAGGAAAAAGCTCAAGGTGTAGCCTCCTTGCTTCGTCCCACTTATTCTCAGAAGCAGCCTTCACCATTTGAGATACCTGAAGAGGAACAATGTTTGCGGCGACAGAAATAACACCCTTGCCCCCCACCGACATGATCGGAAGAGTCAGAGAGTCGTCTCCGGAGAAAACTATGAAATCTTTTCTGCACATGGAGATAATCTGGCTTACCTGGTCAAGGCTGCCGCTTGCCTCCTTTATGCCGATTATATTTTTGACGTGCGACAATTCGAAAACTGTTTCAGGAGAAATGGAAATGCCCGTTCTTGAAGGCACGTTGTACAGGACCATGGGAATAGAAATATTTCTCGCCACTTCCTGATAATGGAGATAGAGTCCTTTCTGGGTAGGCTTATTGTAATACGGGGTAATAAGAAGCACCGAATCCGCGCCCGCTTTTTCAGCATACTGGGAAAGTTCTATCGCCTCTTTCGTATTGTTTGACCCGGTACCTGCCATGACATGAACTCTTTTATTCACGATATCAACGGTATAGTCTATCAGGTCGTGATGCTCTTTGACAGACAGGGTTGCAGGCTCGCCGGTACATCCGCAGACTAAAATTGCAGAAGTATTGTTTTTAATCTGGAATTCTAACAGCTTCCTGTAAGATTCTTT
>DAOQVZ010000091.1:0-10399 GCA_035341815.1 bacterium | reverse complement strand
AAAGAACTTTCAGGGCAAGAGGATTTTCCACTTCCCTCTGTATGAGCCGTTTAAGAGGCCTGGCTCCGTAGGTTTCGTCGTACCCCTTTTCTGCAAGGTATTCCTTTGCTTCTTTTGTAAATTGTATCTTGATATGCTTTTCTTCAAGCCGTTTCTGCAGGTAGGCTACCTGTATTTCTACAATCTTTACAAGGTCTTCTTTTGTAAGCTTGTTGAATGTGATTATCTCGTCTATCCTGTTAAGGAATTCGGGGCGGAAGGTGTTTTTCAGCACGTCTGCAATCTTTTCTTTTGCCGCCGATTCTTCCTTGAACATGGAAATATACTGGCTTCCTATATTGGAGGTCATGATAACAACCGTGTTTCTGAAATCAACCGTTCTTCCCTGTCCGTCTGTAAGACGTCCATCGTCCAGGAGCTGCAGAAGTACGTTGAAGACCTCGCTGTGGGCTTTTTCTATCTCGTCCATCAGAATGATGCTGTAAGGCCTTCTCCTTACCTTTTCAGTAAGCTGTCCGCCCTCTTCGTACCCGACGTACCCGGGAGGCGCTCCGATGAGCCGCGAAATGGAATATTTTTCCGTGTATTCGCTCATGTCTATGCGCACCAGTGCATTCTCGTCGTTGAAAAGTATTACCGCAAGGGTCTTGGCAAGTTCGGTTTTGCCCACGCCCGTGGGACCCAGGAAAATAAAAGAGCCTATGGGCCTGTTGGGGTCTGAAAGTCCTGCCCGGTTTCTCCTTATGGCATTTGATATCGCAACTATGGCTTCCTTCTGTCCGACAACTCTCTCAGCAAGACGGTTCTCCATTTTTATGAGCTTTTCAAGCTCTCCTTCAAGCATTCGGGATACGGGGATGCCCGTCCACCTGGAGACTATATCGGCGATATCTTCCTCGGTTATTTCGTCTTTCAGCAGTCCCCCGTCCTGGGACTGCGCTTTTTTGAGTTTTTTGCTCTCGTCTTCAAGCTGTTTCTGAAGTTCTGTGAGTTTACCGTATTTGTACTCGGCCGCTTTACCGAGGTCTCCTTCCCTTTCGGCTTTTTCTATGGTGGTGCCGGCAGATTCCATCTCTTCCTTTATCTTGCGTATTTTTTCCACTACCTTTTTTTCTGCCAGCCATTTGGTATGAAGTTTCCCCTGTTCTTTTTTCAGGGAAGCCAGTTCGGTTTCTATCCTGGAAAGCCTTTCTTTTATCTCTGGACGGGATTCTTTCTTGAGGGCCTGCCTTTCTATCTCAAGCTGCCGTATCTTTCTCTCTATTTCGTCAAGCTCGGCCGGCATGCTGTCAATCTCAATCCTCAGCCGGCTCGCAGCCTCGTCTACCAGGTCTATTGCCTTGTCGGGAAGGAACCTGCCCGTGATATACCTGTGAGAAAGCATTGCCGCCGAAACCAGGGCGCTGTCGGTAATCTTGATGCCGTGGTGAACCTCGTAACGTTCCTTTAACCCCCGGAGTATTGATATGGTCTCTTCCACCGAAGGTTCTTTTACAAATACAACCTGGAACCTTCTTTCAAGGGCCCTGTCTTTTTCTATGTGCTTCCTGTATTCATCAAGGGTTGTTGCCCCGACGCATCTTAACGCTCCTCTCGCGAGCTCAGGTTTCAACATGTTAGAAGCGTCTATCGCTCCTTCCGAAGCCCCCGCTCCCACAAGCGTGTGGAGTTCGTCTATGAAAAGAACGATTTCACCTTCCTTCTTTTCAATCTCCTTTAAAAGGGCCTTTAACCTGTCCTCAAACTCTCCCCTGTATTTCGTGCCTGCGACAAGCGCTCCAAGGTCCAGTGCGAGAATCTTCTTGTTTTTCAACCCTTCCGGCACGTCTCCCGACACAACCCTTCTTGCAAGCCCTTCTATGATGGCGGTTTTACCCACTCCTGCTTCTCCTATAAGGACGGGGTTGTTTTTTGTCCTGCGGGAAAGGACCTGTATGACCCTTCTTATCTCGTCGTCTCTTCCTATGACAGGGTCGAGCTTGCCTTTGCGGGCAAGGTCGGTGAAATCTTTCGTGTATTTTTCAAGGACTTTGTATTTGGATTCAGCATCCTTGTCGGTAATCTTCTCCCCTTTTCTTATCTGCTGGACTATTTTTAATATGCGGTCTTTGAAGACGTCGTGTTTCTTGAGTATTTTTTTTGCGGCAGATTCCGTTTCCGACAGGGCTGTGAAAAGATGTTCAACGCTCACGTAGTCGTCGCCGAGGGCTTTTGCTTCCTGCTGGGCTTTAAACAATACCTGGTTCAATACCTGCGTTATATATATATTGCCGGAGCCTGTGCCTGTTACCTGGGGCAGTTTATCAATTTCGCCGGCTATATCTTTTTTAAGCTCTTCCTGGCTGACGTTCATAAGCGAGAGTATCTCGTTTATTGTTTCGTCGCCTTCTGCAAGAGCAAAAAGAAGGTGTATACAATCCACAGACTGGTTGTTTTTCTCCTGCGCTTTCGCCTGCGCCCCCATGAGGGCTTCCTGTGCCTTGTTTGTAAATTTGTCCTGTATATTCATTTGTGAATTTCCTCCATTATATTTGTTCAGGGGCAAGTGCGACGGTTTCAATGCCCCCTCACCCATGCCCTCTCCCCACAGGGTAGAGGGAAAAAAAGTGCGACGGTTCAGCCCCCTTCAAAATACAAACCGTTTTATTGTTAGATGAAATGCAAGGGTGAAAGGTTACAAGGACAGATATTATTCGCCTATAAAAATGGTTTCTATAGGTCCGAATTTAATATGGTCGTTGTCAGTCAAAGGGTAGGGTTTCTTGACTTCGATGCGCACGTCGTTTATATAAGTGCCGTAGTTGCTTCCGAGTCCCTTTGTTCCGATATCTTCTATATAATAATGGTCTTCTTTCAGGGTTATCCTGGCATGTATACGGGATACGTTTTTGAGGTTGTTCAGGTGTAGCCTCTGCTCAACCATTGAAAGTTTTTTGAAGAGGGAATAGTCAGGTATCACGATATCGTTTTCGGGCGCTCTTCCTATCATTGTGATTTCTTTTTCAATTTTATACTCTTTCTGCGCGAAAGAATAATTGAATACAAGTTTTGCCATTTCATTTGCCCTCGTTATCTTTAATTTCTGACGGGCAGCCATCAGCTTCAGGCAGAGGGGATATTTCTGTCCGTTGAACTTCACTTGGCTGTTTTACTGAGGAGATGAACCATATTATTCCAATTACAAACATCAACAGGGCTATTACCTGGGTGGGATATAACCCATAACGGCTTATCAGCAAATCTCCCCTAAAATTGTCTATGGTATATCTTATCAGGGCAAAACACATTATGTACGCGCTGAATACCATCCCGTCTTTCAATTTTTTTTTGTAAAGGGTCAGAAGCAGGATGAACAGCAAGATGTGGCTTGCGGCATAGTATAACTGTGTGGGATGAACTCTTGCCGGCAGGTAAGGAAATTTGACCGCCCATGGAACGTTTGACGGTTTTCCCCAGCAGCACCCGTTCAAAAAGCATCCGAGTCTTCCCATCGCCTGCGCGAGCGGAACCGGAACCGCTATCATGTCAAGGGTTTTGCGCAGGTTGAATTGCTTGATTTTTGAATAAAGGATAATGAATGCCAATGCGGAAAGAACCGCTCCTTCTGCGGCAAGCCCGCCGTTTCTTATGGAGATTATCTCAAAGGGATTCCTGTAGTAATAGGGAAACTGGACGGCAACATGAAGAAGTCTTCCTCCTGCAATGCCCCATAAAACGGACCATAATATTATTTGAGATGCCAATTCTGAAGGATAACTGTTTTGCCTGGCAAGCCTTTGAAATATTAAACTGCCTGCCAGAACTCCCGCTGCAACCATTACGCCGTACCAGTATATGATAAAATTACCTAACTTCAGAAATTCCGGGCACATTCTTCCCCCTGAAATGTTCCAGCAGTATTATGCAGATGCCTGAAACGATAAAGACATCCGCCAAATTGAAGACAGGCCAAAAGTGAAGATTGATGAAGTCGATGACGCCATTCACCCTTAACCTGTCTGCCATGTTTCCTATTATGCCTCCCTCAATCATTCCGAGCGCCGCTTGAATGCGTACCGTTTTTATCTTTTGCCTGTAAAGATAAATGAAGATAAAAACGGCTATTAAAAGGGAAGCCGCAATTACCGGATATTTTATATTCCATCGGCTCAGCATGCCGAAACATATGCCCGTGTTTCTTACAAGAGTCAAAGAAAGATAGCCGAATATGTCAAAAGAAGCCGGGCGTCCGCTGAGAAAACTTGTTGCAAGGAATTTGGAAAACTGGTCTATGCCGAAAACAGCGGCAGATATTATGTAAAAATGTTTAAGGTTCCTATTCTCCACTTTTCTCTTTCTCTTTCTGGCATGTAATGCAAAAATGCGCGTAAGGGAGAATGCTTAGTCTCGATTTGGCAATTGGTTTTCCGCATCCATCGCAGACACCATAAGTTTTGTTTTCAAGTTTTTCAAAAGATTCCCTGATGCTGTTCAAAATTTTTAATTCGGCATCGGAAAGATTTATCTCAAGGCCCTTCTCGAATTCGTCTGTTCCGTGGTCCGCTATATGCGTGGGAATACCTTTCTCTCCCTTCGTAAGCATTTCTCTTGAATGTCCGAGATTTTTGGAAATGCGCTCTTTTTCCCTGTTAAGAAGTTTCTTGTAAAATTCTCTTTCTTTTTTCAGCATGTCAAATCCTCCTAAACGTCGAAAATGATGGATAACGACATTATTCCCTTTTTTCTATCTATCCGGAGGCCGTGATAGGTGGCCGCCTTGATTTCCTTTTCAGGACTGCATGTTGTTCCTGCTGCCATTCTGCAGGCAAGATGCCACTTCCTGTTTTCCATTCGGAGTTTTTCAAAAGAAAGCTTGCCCGCTTTTTTTCTAACCTCGACATGATATATAAGTTCGTTGAGAAATTTCACAATGAGATTCTCAAGAGTATCTGCCGAGAGCTTTATTTCCGTTTCTTCTTTTTCTTCGCTTGCTTTGCAGTCCAGAGACATCAAGCAGTATAGAAGCTCCGCCGCATTTTCAAACAGACTTTCTTCGGTCAGCCCGTAAACAATAGCCTTTATGTCTGCCGTGTGGTCCAGAATCTCAAACTTCTTCATCTTCCTTGGAGACAAGAGCGATATCCATTATTATGTCTCCCTGGGCAAGTTTTTGCACCCTTACTCCAGCGGTGTTTCTGCTGACCGTTCTCGCATCGTCTGTGGTCATTCGCAAGACCTGGCCGCTTCTCGTAATAAGTATAAGCTCATCTTTGGGCTTGACGCATTTTATTCCCACAACGTATCCGTTTCTTCCACCGGTTTTTATGTCTATAATGCCTTTGCCGCCTCTGTGCTGTCTCCTGTAGTTGTAAATCATGGTTCTTTTCCCGAACCCTTTTGAGCATACGGTAAAAAGGGATTTTTCCTTTTCATCCGACGGGAATATTTCGCATCCCACGACCTCATCCTCTTTTTTCTTGAACCGTATGCCAATGACTCCTATTGAACTCCGGCCTACAGAATGTATTTCTTTTTCGGAAAACCTGATGCTTAAGCCGTGTTTTGTGCTCAATACTATATCCTGGAGACCGTCAGTCATTCGTACCTCTATGAGCCTGTCTTTAGGCCTCAGGGAGATGCCTTTGATGCCTCCTCTTCTCGGCCTGCTGTAAGCGTTCAGCGTTGTTTTCTTGACAATGCCTTTCTGGGTTACCATCAAAAGGTAGCAGTTCTCAGTAAATTCTTTTACAGGTATTACCGCTGCTATCCTTTCACCCGTATCTATTGTCAGCAGGTTGACTATGGGTTTGCCTTTTGCGTTTTTGCCCGCGTCAGGAATCAGGTGTCCCCTGAGCCAGTGCACCTGGCCCTTTTCCGTGAAGAAGAGAATGGTATCTGTCGTAGAGCAGACAAAGAGGTGTTTTACATAATCCTCCTCTTTGGTTTTGGCCCCTATAAATCCCTTGCCTCCCCTTCTTTGTCTCTTATACAGTTCCAGCGAGGTTCTCTTGATATAACCCTCGGAAGATATCGTGACGATTATGTCTTCCGGGCGTATGAGGTCGAGTTCGTCAAAATCTTCTATGGAACCCACAATTTCAGTTCTTCTCTCGTCCCCGAAGCGGTTTTTCATATTGTTCAGCTCGTTCTTGATTATCTTTTTGACTTTCTCGGGGTCGGCAAGTATTCCCTGGAGTTCCTTTATGGTTTTCTGCAGTTCTTCCTGTTCTTTCAATATCTTGTCTCTCTCCAGCCCTGTCAACCTCGAAAGAGGCATTGCAAGCACTGCCTGTGCCTGTTTTTCGCTCATTTTGAAAGTCGACATGAGAGACTCTTTTGCTTCTTCGACAGTCTTTGAATTCCTTATAAGTTTTATTACCCTGTCGAGATTGTCGAGCGCTATGATAAGGCCGCACACGATATGATATCTTTCTTCTGCTTTTCTCAGTTCAAAAGCGGCCCTTCTCAATACTATCTCTTTCCTGTGGTCGAGGAAAAGCTGCAGCATCTGCTTTATATTCAGCAGCCTCGGCTGTTTGTTTGACAGGGCAAGGTTGATAATGCCGTAGGAAGTCTGGAGCTGGGTGTACTTGTAAAGCTGGTTTATTATGATGTCGACGTTTTCTCCCCTTTTGACTTCCAGCACTATCCTCATGCCTTCCTTGTCCGATTCGTCCCTGACTTCGCTTATGCCGTTTATCTTGTTGTCAGATACAAGGTGTGCGATGTGGGATACCAGGTTTGCCTTGTTTACCTCGTAAGGTATCTCCTTTATTATTATGGCTTCTTTCTTCTTGTCTTCCTCCACCTCGACCCTGCCGCGTATCGTTATTATTCCCTTGCCCGTTGTGTATGCCTTCCTGATGCCATCCCTTCCGCATATGGTTGCGCCCGTGGGGAAATCGGGCCCGGGCATTATTTCCATGAGCTTCTCGATGGATATGTCCGGATTGTCTATAAGACTGGTCAGGGCGTCCACCACTTCGCACAGGTTGTGCGGAGGAATATTTGTCGCCATTCCCACGGCAATGCCTGAAGACCCGTTTATAAGGAGGTTGGGCACCTTGCTCGGCATCACAATGGGTTCCATCAGGGAATCGTCGAAATTGGGCATGAAATCCACAGTATCTTTTTCAATGTCTGCAAGTATTTCCATGGCAAGATGTTTAAATCTTGCTTCGGTGTACCTCATTGCGGCAGGAGGGTCTCCGTCTATGGAGCCGAAGTTTCCCTGGCCGTCTATAAGAGGGTACCTGAGAGAAAAATCCTGCGTCATTCTTGCTATAGATTCATATATGGCTGAATCCCCGTGCGGATGATATTTTCCCATGACCTCGCCGACTATTCTTGCAGATTTTTTGTGCGCCTTTCCCGGGTCAACTCCGAGTTCCAGCATCCCGTAAAGAATCCTCCTGTGAACGGGCTTGAGGCCGTCTCTTACGTCGGGCAAAGCTCTTCCCACGATAACGCTCATGGCGTAGTCTATGTAGGAATCCTTCATCTCCTCTTCTATGCCTATCGGTACAATTTTTCCGTCGTCTGCCATTCTTTCTCCATCCTTTTAATATGAGTTTATAACAATAAAACTCTAATTTTTTTATCAGATGTCAAGATTCTTGACTTCTTTTGCAAACCGTTCGATAAACTCCCTTCTCGGTTCCACCGCGTCCCCCATGAGCACCGTAAACATTTCTTCCGCCTTTGCGGCGTCTTCAAGCATTACCTTTTTCATTCTGCGTGTTTCGGGGTCCATTGTCGTTTCCCATAGCTGCGAGGGATTCATTTCTCCGAGCCCCTTGTATCTCTGGACCGAAAGCCCTTTCTTTCCTTTTGCCTTGATTATCTCGTGGAGGTCGACAAGATTGCATTCTTCAGCCTTGTCTTCGCCTTCCTGTATCATGAATGTCTTCTCTGAAGGAGATTTCATGTCAATGTTATATTCTTCAAGCTTACTGAGAATCTTCTCAATATCCCTTGCCTCGTAAAGTTCAACAAGCTTGTAGTTTTTATCCCCGCTTGAGAAAAGGTCCACTTCCTCTTTGCCCTGCTGCTGCATAAAGGCAGAGAGTTCCTTGTCGTTTGAGAAAAAGTGTTCCTCGTTTTCATATCTTATCCAGTAAAGAGGCACATTCCTGTGCTTCTTCTTGTATTCAAAAATAGATTCAAGGCTTATCCCTTTGTTCTCAAGGTTTTTCTTGATTTCACTGAACCGTTTGCTTGCCGTGGCAAGTTTGCCCATGTTATCGTTTTCATCAAGAAATTTTGAATCCTTCTTTACCTTTAGCTTCATATTGTCCCTGGCAAGCTGTATGAGCGTCTTGTCCATTTCAGCTTCCGTGTCTATATAAAATTCCTTCTTTCCTTTCTTTACCCTGTAAAGAGGAGGCTGGGCTATGTATACATGCCCCTGTTTTATAAGGTCTGTCATCTGCCTGTAGAAGAATGTCAGAAGAAGCGTTCTTATGTGCGCTCCGTCAACGTCGGCATCGGTCATGATTATAATCCTGTTATACCTTGTTTTGGCTACGTCAAATTCTTCCCCGATGCCTCCGCCTATGGCGCTTATCATCATCTTTACTTCATCGTTGCTGAGCACTTTTTCGAGAGGCGCTTTTTCAGTGTTTATAATCTTGCCTTTGAGGGGAAGTATGGCCTGGAAAAACCTGTCTCTTCCCTGTTTTGCGCTTCCTCCAGCAGAATCTCCCTCAACAATGAAAATTTCCCTTTTATCAGGTTCTTTTATGGTACAATCGGCAAGCTTGCCGGGAAGGGCTCCGGTTTCAGACAGTTTTTTTCTTGTAAGGTCCCGGGCCTTTCTTGCCGCTTCCCTTGCCTTTGCGGTTGAAATACACTTGTTTATTATTTCCCTTGCGGGCTCGGGATTTTCTTCAAGGAAAGTAACAACCTGCTGGGACGTTATCCCTTCTACCAGGAACCGTATCTTGGAGTTGCCGAGCTTTGTCTTTGTCTGGCCTTCAAACTGGGGTTCGGCAAGCTTTACGCTCACTACTGCAACAAGCCCTTCCCTTACGTCTTCTCCGGCAAGAGACTTGTCGTCGAGAAACCCGTTGTTCTTGCCGTACTCGTTGATAGCCCTGGTGATACCTCCCCTGAAACCGGTAATGTGGGTGCCCCCTTCCTTGGTGTTTACGTTATTGGCAAATGAGAGAACCGTTTCACTGTAACCGTCGTTGTACTGGAAGGAGACTTCAACTTCGACATCTTCCTCGGCCTTTTTGAAATAAAGAGGCGATGCAAAAAGGACTTTCTTGTTGCGGTTAAGGTAATCCACGAAGGAAACCAGCCCTCCTTCAAACAAGAAATCTTCCTTTATGGACTTTCTCTCGTCTTCAAATTGTATCTTTAAACCGGCGTTCAGGAAAGCCAGTTCCCTGAACCTTCCAGAAAGAATACTGTCATCAAATTCAAGGGTCTCAAATATATCTTCGTCGGGTTTGAATGTGACTTTCGTACCGTTTGTTTTTGTTTTACCTATTACAGTGAGAGGCGTTACTGGCTTTCCTTTCTCGTATCTCTGGTGGTAAACTTCCCCGTCTCTCTTGACTTCTACCTCAAGCCATTCCGAAAGGGCATTTACCACGGAAACTCCTACCCCGTGAAGTCCTCCGGAAACCCTGTACGCCTTCTTGTCAAACTTGCCTCCCGCGTGAAGGACAGTCATGATAACTTCCACTGCCGGCCTGTTCTCGGTTTTGTGTATGTCTACGGGAATGCCCCTTCCGTTATCGGAAACAGTAACGCTGTTGTCCGTATGGACTGTTATTGAAAGCTCTGTGCAATATCCTGCCATTGCTTCGTCTATGCTGTTATCCACGACTTCGTATACAAGGTGGTGGAGACCGAAAATCGAGGTGTCTCCGATATACATGGCAGGTCTTTTCCTGACGGCGTCTATGCCGCCAAGAACCTGTATTGTCGTCGCATCGTATTTCTGTTCATTTATGCCCATTTCTTTTTCTCCGTCTTACGCTTTCAGCCTTTTATAAAAATGTCTCATAAAAAATCAGGATAGCACATATATCAAACTGATATGATATATTATTTCAATGCAAATGTCAATAGATGTGAATACAAGTGCGAATAATTGACATAAGGGCGGTATTTTGGTATTCTTAAAAGCAAGCAGTAAACATCTGAAAGCTTTATTGTAAAGCCAAAATCCGCTTAAAATTGGCAAAGGAGATTTTCCATGAAAGGGAGATGTTTTTTTTTGTTATTTGTCGCATTCTTGTTCGGAGTTGTTTCCCTTCACGCAGGGGAATTTGCCTTAAGAGTTGATGACATCTCGGGGCTTGATAACCCGTGGCCTCTTGTTGCCAGCCTTGCCTTTCCGGAAGGCGAGCTTAAAGACGTGCAGGCAATACGCATAATGAGCGGAGGCAGGGAGGTGTCCTGCCAG